>CANJXD010000274.1 GCA_947478535.1 Acetobacteraceae bacterium | reverse complement strand
TCACACCAAGACCGCGATCATCGCCGCACTGGTCAACCTCGAAGCAGGGTTCCTGCCCTGCTGACCGAGGCCCTGCTGACCGAGGGCGCCGGCCACGGCCAGCACGGCCGCACCAAAATCACGCAACTTTCGCAACAAGTCTAATGATGAGCGTCTGCTCTACGAGATCTGCAAGAAGAAGGGGCTGTCCATCAAGCCCGACGCGGAGTGGTTCAGGCCCGTCCACGGCATCCATATCAGCCCCAATCGTGCGCCGTTCGGGGAAGTCATCGATGGGCGGCCGCGACCGGGGTGGAATATCCGTCCCTATGTCCGCGCCTATCGCAAGTTCAGGGACACCCCTCTCATGCAGGAATTGCGGCCGCTGTTCAGCCCGCGCATCCAGGGCGTGCTCGGCCAGATCGACGTCGCGATCGAGAATGCCGCGCGCCCCCAAAGGGCGACCGATCCGAAGGACACCGATCCGGCGTGAGAACCCTGCCCGGCGAGGCTGCCAAGGCTTTCGGCGATGCCTGATCCAAGCTGGTTGCTCGGGGGAAGGGGGGCTATACCCGCCCCGTGCCGGGATGCCGTGCGGTCTTGCGGCAGCCACTCGGCAGGGTCATGGCCCGCATCTGCGTGGGCGCTCCGCAGGGGCATTTCTGCAAAGCTGGAAACCCGTTAATGAGCAGCATGTCCGAATCGTGCGCTGAGGCTGACATCCCACCTGGCCCGACCACCGCCAGAGCCCGCCGACGTCCCAAGGATGCAGCCTTCGACGATCGCCGCGCAGCCTTGCTGCGGGAAAAGCGTTTTGCCGAGGTCAGCGCGATGGAGGCCGAGGCGCTGGCTGCGGCGCCCGCGGATATCGATCTCCTGCTCAAGGCCGCGTGGACGTTGCGCGCGGCGGGCGACCCTGCCGGGGCGCGGCGGCACCTGCTGGCGGCCCGTGCGATCGATGCGCGCGATCTGCGCGTGGTGAAGAACCTGCGGGCGGTCGCGGTTGCGGAGAAGGATGCGCCGGCGATCGCTGCCCTCAATGCGGAACTCGAGGACCTCGAAGCCAGCGAATTGTCGGGCTACCAGGCCCGGGAGATCGCCGATAAATCCGCCACTGCTGATCGCCTCGAACAACTGGTGGCGATGGCGGCCGAAACCTGGACGCATGGCGGCGAACGGCGATCCGGCACCTCGGTCATCGCGCTGCTGCGCACGCATCCCTGGGACAACGACCCGCTGTGGCCGCGCCATGCGCCACCACCCATGGCCGAGGGGCTGATCGCCAATTTTGGCGAGTTGGGCCGCTTCAGGGTTGGCGACCCGCAGGAGGCCGTCAACAAGCGTCTGGCGCGTTCGATCCCCTGGCAACTGCCCGTCGCCGCCTTCCTGCATGAACTCGCGCTGCGCTGCGATCCCTCGGCGGTGATGCTGGATCTGGGCGCCGAGGGCGGGTCGCACGCCATCGCCATGGCGATGGCGTTTCCAGGGCAGGTCATTGCCGTCGAGGCGGAACCCGCGGCCTTCCGGCAGATGGCCGAGAACCTGGCGCTCAGCGATTGCGGCCGCGTGAACGCCCGGAACCTCGCCTGTGGGCCTGCGCCTGGCGCTGCCCCTGGGCCGGGTGAGGCAAAGGATGCGGATATCACCACCATCGATGAACTGGTCGCCGCGACCGGCAAGCCGCTCGCACTGCTGCGGATCGATGCCGGAAGGGCAGGGCTTGCTGCCCTGCACGGCGCCGGGACGGTGATCCCGAAGGACCGCCCGATCATCATCGTGGACTACCAGGGCGAAGCCCCGGGGCGAGAGGCGGGGCGAGAGGCAAGGCTTCCCGACCCGCTCGCCTCCCTCGGCTACCAAGCCGTGTCGCTCTATCGCCGCGTCCGGCTCTACCTGCCTCCCAAGTTGGTAGTCCAGCCGGCGGCCGCGAAAGCCGGGCGCGCTGGCCTGTCCAAGCGGACGCGGTCCGAGACCTTCACCGAGATCTTCGTGGACAACAAATGGGGCAGCGCGGAAAGCGTCAGCGGCACTGGTTCCACCCGGCAGGCCACCGGGGCGCTGGTTCCGCAGTTGCTGGCCCTGATCAGTGCCAGGAACATCAACGTCTTCATCGATGCGCCTTGCGGTGACTTCAACTGGTCGGCACCGATCGCGGCAGCGGTCGGCAAGTATCTGGGGTTCGACATCGTCCCGCAGGTGATCGAGCGTGCAAGGAGCCGCGCCGCGTCCTTCGCGGGCAAGGCCGAATTCGCCCTGCTCGATCTGGTCGAGGGACCGGTGCCGCGTGGCGACATCTTGATGTGCCGGGATTGCCTGGTGCATCTCGACCTTGCGAGCGCGCAGCGGGCGATCGCGAATATGCGTGCCTCCGGCACGACCTGGCTGCTGCTGACGACCTTCCCGGATGTCGAGATCAATCGGGAGGCGACCACCGGACGCTGGAGGCCGGTCAACCTTGAGAAGCCGCCCTTCAACCTGCCCCCGCCGGTGCAGTTGATTGTCGAAAGGCCGGGGCTGAAGCCGCATGAGCGATTTGGTGTCAAAGCCCTGGGCCTCTGGTCATCCGAACAACTGTCCCGCCTCGCCGGTGGGGCTGGCCTGGGCAAGCCCGGGCAGGATTTTGAGGAATAGCCGATGAACGTCGCGTTCGTGTGTGGTTGCCCGAGGTCAGGCACCACGGCCCTGGCAGCGATCCTGAATGAGCACCCCCAGCTGTGCATCGGCGTCGAGCGCTACAAGCACATCGCCATGGGGCCACGCGGCGCCCAGTTTCTGCCGGATTTGTTCACGCCTGAGCGATTTGTCGATATCCGGCCGGAAGACACCAATATTGTTGGCCACAATCGGCGGCTGAAGAAGAAGTTTGAATCCAAGTATGAAATCAAGGTCATTGGCGAAAAAACGCCCAGGCTCTACACGCGCCTGCCGTTCCTGAAGGCGAATTTTCCCGACGCCAAATTGATCTTTATCTTCCGCGACCCGTATGAAGTGGCGCTGTCCTGGGAACGCAGGGCGGAGAACACTGCAGATAACTGGCCGGCGGCGAATGGCCGCAACCAGGCGGTGGTCGAATGGGTGAAAAGCATCGATATCGTGGCCAAGGCCCTGCCGGAATGGCCCGATGCCGTGACCATCATCGACTATGCCCGCTTCTTCGGGACCGCGAATGCGACCGGCCTGGCGGCGAACATCGAGAAGCTCTACGGCCGGCTCGATGTCCGCATGCGGCCGGAAAACGTGCTGCGCATCGCCCAGCAGTACTGGCGCGCACCCAAGCCGCCAGCCCCGCCGGAAGACCCGGAATTCCAGGCGGCGCTGCGCGATGCGCTCGCCTTCCCCGCCGTCGAGACACTGCGCGCCCTGGCCCTGTAGCCGCTGGAGCCCTCAAAGGTGGGCGCGCGCGCCCGTCAGGCGGACACTCCGGCGGGTACTACGAGGGCGGAGACTATTCCGGCGCGTCCGTCGGCCGGCGGCGGGCGACTTCGGCGCGGCGGGCGAGGGCGATGATCGCCGCATGCAGGCTCGCCTCGCTCCGGGCCGGGTCCCGCCCGGCGGGCGAGCCGATCAATGTCCCCCCCGACGACAGACGGATCGGGGTTTCCTTCGGCAGGAAATCGCGGTTGATCGCCTCGACATGCCCGGTATTCAGGGCCTCGAAGCCGTCAAAGGCATCCTGGCTGATCCGCAGGGGTTCCGGCACCGCAGGCGGTGCGTTCAGCAGGGCATTCTTGAGCGTGAAGCAAAGCTCCCGGGCATCGGGCTCGTTGTTCAGTGCCAGGAACAGGGCGAGTTCGGTGTCGGTTGGAGAGCGGTTGACGATGCGGTCCCGCGACGTGGCGGACAGCACCGAGGCCAGACCGAGACCCGGCGCCACGGCGTCCAGCAGTCCCGGCACGAGGGCCTGGCGTTCAGCATCATAGAGCCGGCAGATCACACGCTCCCGCCCCAGCACCTTGGCGTAGCTGGCGAGATGGGCGTGCATCGGATTGACGTGGCGGCTGATGAAATGATCGAGCGAACGCTTTTCCTGCGCCCGCCGGGACAGGCCTGCGACCTTCGCCATCTGGCAATAGGTGGCCGCGGAATGATCAAGCAGGTGCCGGACGTAGTAGATGACCTTCAATGTGGCACCGCGTTCGCGGAAGATCGCGTCGAGTTCCTCGATCTGCTCCGGCTTCAGGGCGTGCAACGCCTCGGTCGAATACAGGACGGGCCGACCGGCGGCCTCCGCCAATGCCTTGTCCAACTCGCCCAGGATCTGTGCCGCCGAAAAGCCAGGACCGCGCAGCCTTGGCCGCACCAGGCACGCCAGGCGGGTCGCATTGCCTGAAGTGATCTCGCCCCGCGCTGCCCGCTCATCCGTCGCGCGCGGCGCGGGGGGATAGAAAAGGCCCGCAACCTTCAGCGCATCCCGGTTGGCCGCGAGCGCCGACTGCACCGCCGAGGTGCCGGTCTTGATGCCACCCACGTGAACGAAGACGTCCATTCTAACCCTCATGCCGGCCGCCTGATGGCCAGTCTTCCCATGGGAAAGGCTTGATGAACAGCCTTCCGGGGAAGTCAACCAACAGCCCAGGCGGGTGAGGAGGCACCCGCCAATTACAGAATATAATCCCAATACCGGCGCGTCCCCGGATCGGTTCCGAACAGATCGCGCCCGCCGAGTCGCGGTTGGGGCCCTTTGCCATGATCCCGCCACAGACTTGGTTGCCCCAGGGCGTCCTGGCCGCGATGGCCAGGCCTGGGGACCTGCCCCGGTGCCCCAGACACGCAGTCCAACCCTCGCCCGGCGCCCGATGAGGAACGGCGCCCCCGACTGAACAGACATTGAGAAGAAAGGATTACCATGAGCCCGATTCACGGCCCCCGGGTCCCGCGCCTGATCGCCTGCCTTCTGGTTGGCGGCCTGGTTGCCCCGATCCCGCCCTCCGCCGCAGTGGCGAATGAGGTGGCGACGATCGAGGAGGATGGCGATTTTCCGCCGCAGCGAGGACAAGCTTCCTTCTACCACCCGCGCAATTTCACCGGCCGCCCGATGGCGAGCGGCGCGCGCTTCGATCCGAATTCGAATTCCGCGGCCCATCGCACGCTTCCCTTCGGCACGCTCGTGCTGGTCACCAATCTGGAAACCGGCCTCAGCCGGACCGTGGTGATCGAGGATCGTGGCCCGCATATCCGCGGCCGGATCATCGATGTCTCCCCCCGCGTCGCGGAGGAACTGGGCATGACGCAGGCCGGCGTCGTCCCGGTCGAGGTTCGGCCCGTCGGCCGGCAAACCGACCAACCCCGGGAAGAATAAGGCCCGGGAAGCATAAACCCAGGAGGCTTCCCCCGCTGATGGCGGGGGAAGCCTGCCATGCGCTACTGCGCCCGGGGGTGGTGCCTCGGCAGGGGCTTCGGCGCCAGGTCCCACGGCGCACGGGACGCTTCCGCCACCGCCTCCGCCCGGGTGATGCCGATATCCTTCAGCATCCGCGCATCCATCTCCGTGAGGTAGCTGCGCGTGGTCAGCGTGCGGAGGGTCCGCCCAAGCCAGCCCAGCCAGCTTCCACCCGCTTCGGCAACAACCGGCTTGCGGGCAGCCGGGCGGCCGTTCCGCCGCAGGGCGTCGGGGGTGAGCACATGGCCGGACATGGGGAAGCTCCTTCTGCTGTCGTATCCGGGGGCAGCATCAAAGAATGCCGGGCATCAGTAAAACGAGTTATATTGACAGCCTCCATCAGCAAGCGTGATGACATCGCCATGTCCGCTCCACTTCCCGGCCTAGACCCGGACCTGCTGCGCGCCTTCATCCTGATCGCGGAGGGGGGGTCCTTCACCCGCGCGGCGGAACGGGTGGGGCGAACGCAATCCGCGGTCTCCATGCAGATCCGTCGGCTGGAGGAAACGCTCGGCCAGCCCTTGCTGATGCGCACCCCGAAGGGCGTGCAGCCCACCCCCCAGGGCGCTTGGCTGATGGACCGCGCCCGCGCCCTGCTGGCGCTGAATGACGAGATCGTCGGCAATTTCCGCGCCCCCCCGATGGTGGGCACCGTCCGCCTCGGCACGCCGGATGACTACGCGCTGAACTGGCTGCCGGAAATCCTGGCCCGCTTCGCTGAAGCGCATCCGGCGGTTGAGCTCGATGTCACCTGCCTGAATTCGGATGGCTGGCCGAACGCTTCCGCGAAGGCCGCCTCGACATGACCCTGCTGACCGAGGGGCATGAGGCACCGGGCACCACGGGGATGCGGATCTGGCGCGGGCCGTTGCGCTGGGTGGGCAGCCCCCGCCATGCGTTGCACCGGCGAGACCCGCTGCCGCTCGCCATGGCGCTGCCGGCGTCTGGCTGCCCTTGGCGGAACGCAGCGCTCGGAGCCTTGCGGGACGCCGGGCGCGCGGCCCGCGTCACCTACAATTCCGCCACCCAGACCGGCTGCTTCACCGTCGCGCTGGCCGGGCTCGCGATCACGGTCAGCACGCCCAGCACGCTGCCGGAAGGCCTCGCCTGGCTGGGGGAGGCGGAGGGCCTGCCGCCGCTGCCGGAGATGGGCATCCTGCTGCTGCGTCACGAAGCCGCGATCGGCGTGCCGGCGGCCGATGCCCTGGCCGCCCATATCGCGGAGGGTTTCGGGCGCGCTTCCGGCCGCACCCTGCCGGGCGTGGGGTGACCTTCGTATCGGGGCGTGCATGAAATCGTGGATCGGTGCTTGATCGCTGCGTCGCGGCATGCGGCAATGCGTGCCCTACGCAGGGAGAACGGAAGAATGGAACGCCGAAATCTGCTGGCCGCGCCTTTCGCCGCGACACTCGGGGCGGGTCTTGCCGCCCCCCACATCGCCGGCGCGCAGGGCGCCTGGCCGGACCGCCCCATCCGCATCATCATCCCCTTCCCACCGGGCGGTTCGAACGACACCGTCGCGCGCATCCTTCAGCCGAAGATGCAGGAGATCCTCGGCCGGCCGATCGTGGTGGAGAACCGGGCAGGGGCGTCTGGTTCCGTCGGCAATGGCGAAGCCTCCCGCGCCGCGCCCGATGGCTACACCTGGGCGCTGGCGAATGACACGCTGGCCACCAACGACACGCTGATGCAACTGCCCTACAAGGCCGGGGAGGCCTTCACCTATTGCACCGTGGTCGGCACCTGCCCGTATGCGCTGGTCACCCACCCGTCCCAGCCTTTCCAGAATTTCCAGCAACTCGTCACCGCCGCGAAGGCGCGGCCGAAGGTGCTGAACTACGCGACGACGGGGGTGGGCAGCGGCGCCCATATCGCCACCGTGCTGTTGCAGCAGCGCGGCGGGTTCGAACTGGAACATGTGCCGTACCGCGGCGGCGGGCCTGCGCTTCAGGATGCGCTGGCCGGGCATGTGCCGTTGTTCATGTCGAACATCGTGATCATCCTGCCGCACATCCGCGCCGGGGCGCTGCGCCCCTTCGGCGTGACGCAGAAGGTGGCCAGCCGCTACCTCCCCGGCGTGCAGCCCTTTGCCGAGCAGGGCTTCCCGGATTTCGAGGCCCTGACCTACTGGCTGCTGATCGGCCCCGCCCGCATCCCCGCCGCCATCACCCAGCGCATGCAGCAGGCCGTCGCCCAGGCG
>CANJXD010000273.1 GCA_947478535.1 Acetobacteraceae bacterium | reverse complement strand
CGCGGGCGCCACGAACTACTATGGCGAGATGCACATGAATTTCGCCAACCTGCCGATGACGATGGTGCCGAGCCTGATCTTCGAAGGCGTCTTCGATCGCTTCCCCACGCTGCGCGTCGCATTGATCGAACTCGGCTGGTCCTGGGCGGTGCCGTTCTCCTGGCGCTTGGACAATGCCTGGACCAAGCTGCGCGCGGAGGTGCCGCATCTGAGGCGCCGGCCTTCCGAGTATCTGCGTGAGCATTTCTGGTTCACCACCCAGCCGCTGGAGGAAGCGGAGCGGCCTGAGGATACGGAATCCGTCTATCGGATGTTCGAGGAAGCAGGCTTCGCCGACCGCTTGATGTTCAGTTCCGACTACCCGCACTGGGATTTCGATTCACCCTACCACTCCGTCCCGGAGAGCTTCCCGATCGAGCGCCGACGCCGGATCCTGGGGCAGAATGCCAGCCGGCTGTTCCGCATCCCGCTGAAGCCGCATAGCGGCATTCCAGCCCGGGTTGCGTGACGAGAGCGCTGCGGCGGCGGCGTACTGCCTCCGCCTGAGACCAAAGCCACTGCGAGGATGACCTGAATGGGCAGGACGGTTCTGGTTGCCGGCGCGCTTGGCGTGGTCGGCCGCGCGGTGCAAGACCGCTTCGTCGCGCGCGGCGTGCCGACGATCTGCCTCTCCCGCCGCACGCCGGACCGGGCAACGGCTGCCCGCTTCGTGTCGGTGGACCTGCTGGATCCCTCGAACTGCGCGGCACGGCTGACCGGCTTGGATGACGTCACCCATCTCGTCTACTGCGCCTATGCGGACCATGGCGGAGCTGTGGAGGATACTGCGCCGAACCTCGCCATGCTGAGTAACTTGATGACGGTGATCGAGCGTGCCTGTCCGAGGCTGCGCCATGTGACGCTGATGCAGGGCGCCAAGGCCTACGGATCGCATCTCGGCCCGTTCCGCACACCCGCGCGCGAATCCGCGGGCCGGCACATGCCGCCAAACTTCTACTTTGATCAAGCGGACCTTCTGGAGGCGATGCAGCGGCGTGGTGTCGGCTGGCACGTCACCATCCTGCGCCCGACGACAGTGTATGGCTTCTCCCTCGGCAGTTCGATGAATCTCACCACGGTGATCGCGGTCTATGGCGCGATCTCCAAGGCGCTGGGGCTGCCGCTGCGCTTCCCCGGCACGGCCGGCGCCTACGAGGTGATCCGCCAGGGCGTGGATGCCGGCCTGCTTGCCGAGGTCGTGGACTGGGCCGGTGAGGCGCAGGCGGCGCAGGACGAGACCTTCAACGTCACCAATGGCGACGTCTTCCGCTGGTCTGGCATGTGGCCTCACGTCGCGTCGTTGCTCGGCATGCCGGTGGAGGAGCCGCAACGCCTTCCCCTGGCGCCGTTCATGGCCGACAAGGCGGGACTTTGGAACGCGATCGCGGAGCAGCACCAGCTTCGCCGCTTTCCCTTCGCGCAGCTCGTCTCCTGGCAGTTCGGCACGCGTATCTTCGAGCGCGAATATGACAGCATCCTGGACACCAATAAACTGCGCAAAGCTGGGTTTTCCGGCTTCCGCGACAGCGTGGACATGTTCGCCGAGCAGATCGCACGCCTGCGCGAAGACAGGATCATCCCCGCGTAAGGGCCGCGTGAGGGCGGCGCCGAGGGCGGAACTGCGGCAGGCGTGAGACCGCCCTGCGGGGCGATGGTGCCCCGGTCCTATCTCGGCGCCTTCCCCCTGCGCGGTGTCGCCAGCAGGTGCGGCGTCGGGACGACGTGCTCGCTGAAATGGTCCGCCTTCGGCAAGCGTTCCGTGTGTTCCCAAACGAACAGATCGCCGCGGTACAGCACGACACAGGCATAGATGACGACGCCCGCCGCATCCGTCCGCCAGCGGCGCACCCGCACCAGCGGTGCGGCGATGGAACAGCGCAGCAGTTCCGCCGTGTGAGCATCGGCCGCCGCGATGGTCAGTTCCTCCCGGCTCTCCGCGATGGTGACGCCGCTGCGGTCGCGCAACAGGAGAGACAGTTTGTTCCTCTCATCCGCCCCGGCGGGAAAGCGACGATAGATGTCGCTCGCGACGTAGATGTCCATCAACGCAAAGGTCGTGGCACGGTAGTCGTGCAGCTTGCGCACCCGCATGTAGCCCGGTGCGGGCTGGTGGGCATGCGCCAGAGTGGGCGGCAGGGCAGCCACTTCCTCCCGCGACAGGATGCGGATGGCGTGGTCGGGGCCGAGCACGCGCGGATCATTGATGGCGCTGCGCAGCCCGTCGCTCGCGGCCGGGAGCGACGGGTTGCGGAGCACATGCGTGCCCCGTCCACGTGCCGAGCTCAACGTGCCTTCCGCGACCAGCCGCTGCACGGCCTGGCGGACGGTGATGCCGGCCACGCCATATTCCCCGGCGATCCGCTCCATCGTGGGAAGCCGCTCCCCTGCCTTCCATTCGCCCTGCTGCACGCGGATGCGGAGCGCGGCGGCGAGGCGCGCATAGAGAGCGACGCCGGAAGGCTCCGCCGCTTCGGCAAAGCGAACGCCCTGGGGGGGATTGGTGGGGCCTAGGTCCATCGGATCGTGCTTGATGTCATACTTATCAGCCAATCAGCTATTTTTAATGGATATACCAAGGCAGCGCCATGCCTGCCGACACCAGGGGCCGGATGCTTTGGCTGGGGACCAGTTACCCGCCGCATGTGCCGCTGGCGCTTATCGGCCTGTCACTCCTGGCCCGGTGCAGGGGACCGTGGAAGCCGTCAGCAGCGGAACAAGCGGGATCGCGGTGGCGCCCCGAAACATCGGGGCGCTTGACAGGATCTTAAAAAGCCAATCAGCTACTTTTAAGCATAATGTTGAGGAAGCGCCGATGTCCCTGGGAGCCTGGGAGCTGCCTGAAGAATTGCGCGCGGTGCGTGAGACCGCCCGCCGCTTCATGACGGAGGAGGTGGCGCCGCTTGAGGACAAGCTGCCGCACGATGCCGTCTCGCTGCCGGCGGAAGCGCTGGCGCCGTTGCAGAAACTGGCGCGGGAACTCGGCCTCTGGTGCTATCGCACGCCGGAGGAGCATGGCGGTGGCGGGCTGAACCTGCTGGGCCAGGCCATCGTGGCGGAGGAAGCAGCACGCTGCCGCATGGGCGCCTATATCCCGGCTTGCGGCGCCTTCGGGGCTGACCCGCCCAATGCCATCTGGCAGGGCACGCCGGACCAGATCGAGCGATGGGGCCGCCCGGGCGTGCAACAGGGCAAGCGCATCTTCGTCGCGATCAGTGAGCCATCCGGCGGTTCGGACCCCGCGCGCGCCATTCGCACGCGGGCGGAGCGGAAGGGCGACCGCTACGTCATCAACGGCCAGAAGATGTGGATCACCGGCGCGGCGAACGCGGATTGGGGCATCGTCTTCGCCCGTACCGGTGCCGGCGGGGATCGCGCCGGAATTTCCTGCTTCATCGTCGACGGCAAGTCGAAGGGAATGACGACGCGGGAAATCCCCGTCATCCGCGCCTATGCCCCCTACGAGGTCTTCTTCGACAATGTGGAGGTGCCGGAGGAGAACCGGCTCGGCGAGGAAGGCCAGGGCTTCGCGATCTGCGAGAAATGGCTGGTCGAGGGCCGCATCCCCTATGCCGCCGGCACACTGGGCATCGCGCAATCGGCGCTGGAGATCGCCATCGAATGGGCGAAGACGCGGGAGACCTTCCGCTCCCGCCTCGCCGACAAGCAGGCCATCCAGTGGATGATCGCGGATAGCGAGATGGAACTGCGCGCGGCGCGGCTGCTGGTGTGGCAGGCCGCCTGGCAGGCCGATCTCGGCCACAATCCGAAGATCGAGGCCTCGATCGCCAAGGTGACGGCGACCGAGACGGCGCATCGCGTCGTCGATCGCTGCATCCAGATCATGGGCGGCCTCGGCGTGACGAAGGCGCTGCCGCTGGAACGCTGGTTCCGCGAGTTGCGCATCAAGCGCATCGGGGAAGGGCCTTCGGAGGTGCAGCGCATGGTGGTGGCGCGGCATCTGCTCGGCGGACGGGGGAACTGAACCGTGTCGATCGACTTCGCTTTGGATGAGGAGGGCATCGCCCTCATCACCATGAACCGGCCCGACAAGCTCAACGCCATGGATGCGGAGCACTATCAGGGCCTGTCCGATGCCTGGGTGCGGGTCAGGGATGACCCTGCCGTCCGCTGCGCCATCATCACCGGCGCGGGGGAACGCGCCTTCAGCGCCGGCGCCGATATCCGGTCCTGGATCGGGCGGGAAGTCGATCCCGGCGAGTTGTGGCTGACGCAGAAGGGCCAGTTGCTCAACCGCGGGCTGGAAGTGTGGAAGCCCGTGATCGGTGCGGTGAACGGACTGTGCATCGGCGGTGGCACGACGCTGCTGCTGGCCACGGATATCCGCATCTCCGTCCCGGAGGCGACCTTCGGCGTGGCGGAGGTAAAGCGCGGCGTGATCGCCGGCAATGGCGGCACGCAACGCCTGGCGCGGCAGTTGCCGCATTGCATCGCGATGGAGATGCTGCTGACCGGCGATGCGATCGACGCGGCGACGGCGGAACGCTGGGGCCTGGTGAACCGGGTGGTGCCGCGAGACCAGTTGATGACGTTGGCCTATGACTACGCGCGACGCATCGCCGCGAATGCGCCGCTGGCGGTGCAGGCGGCGAAGGAACTCGCCGTGCGGTCACGCGACATGGACCTCGCCTCCGGCCTGCGGCTGGAACAGATGACGAGCCGCCTGCTGCAGCAGACCGAAGATGTGCAGGAAGGCCGCGCCGCCTTCGCGGAGAAGCGCAAGCCGCGCTTCAGGGGGCGATGAACGGCGCGCCGCTGGCGGGGATCACCATCCTCGACCTCACGCAGATCTACAACGGCCCCTACGCCACCTTCCTCATGGCCGCGGCGGGGGCCGAGGTGATCAAGGTGGAGCCCTTCGGCGGCGAGCATCTGCGCAAGCGCGCGGAAACGCCGGCGAGCCGGCTTCCCTATTCGATGCTGAACGCCGGCAAGCTGTCCCTGCGCCTTGATATCAAGACCGCGCGCGGTCGGGACATCCTGCTGCGGCTGGCCGATGGCGCCGATGTGGTGGTGGAGAATTTCGCGCCCGGCGTGATGGATCGCCTGGGCTTCGGCGCTGCCGCGCTGCAGGCGCGCAACCCCCGGCTGATCTACGCCTGCAGTTCCGGCTACGGGGATAGCGGGCCCTATCGCGACTATCCCGCCATGGACCTGACGGTGCAGGCCATGTCCGGCATCATGGCCTGCACCGGCTATGCGGATCAGCCCCCGGTGAAGGCCGGGCCGGCGATTTGCGATTTCAATACCGGCGTGCACCTCTACGCCGCCATCGTCACCGCGCTGCTGGACCGCGAGCGCACGGGCCGCGCGAGGCGCGTCGAGGTCTCCATGATGGAGGCCGCCTATGTGACGCTCAGCTCCAGCATCGGCATGGTGCATGCCTCCGGCGGCGCCGCGGCGCCACGTACCGGCAACCGGCATGGCGGCATGTCGCTCGCGCCCTACAACACCTATCCGGCGGCGGATGGCTACATCGCCATCCTCGCCAACAACGACACGCATTGGCGCGCACTGGTGACGGCGCTCGGCCGGCCGGAGCTGGCGGACGACCCGCGCTGCGCCACCAACAAGGCGCGCGTCGCCAATATGGATGTGGTGGACGACATGGTCGCGGCACTGACCCGCCCGCTGACGCGCGCGGAGGTTTTCGCGCGGATGGTGGCGGCGCGTGTTCCATCCGCCCCGGTGCGCGAATTGCCCGAAGTGCTGACGGACCCGCATCTGCGCGCCCGCGGCACGCTGCGGGACTACGAGCACCCGCAATACGGCGCGATGACTGCGATGGCGAGTGCGCTGCGCTTCGACGGGGAAGCTTCGATCCCTGCCCGCCCCTCCGTGCCGCTCGGTACGGATAATCATGCGGTGCTGGCGGAAAGACTGGGGCTCGGCGCCGCCGAGTTGGCGGAACTGGAACGTGACGGCGTGATCTGACGCGCGTCGCGGCGAAGGAGGAGGGAGTGATGGCCACCACGCGTCGCCTGATCCTGTCCACGGGTCTGGGCGCTACCGCCCTGCCGCTGCTGCCCCGGGTGGGGCATGCGCAGGGGGCCTGGCCGGACCGCCCGGTCCGCGTCATCGCGCCTTCCGCGGCCGGTGGGCCGACGGACCTTGCCTCCCGCCTGATCGGGGAGAGGATGCTGCAGGAGACGCGGCAATCCATCATCGTCGACAATCGCGCCGGGGCGGGCGGCATGATCGGGCTGCGCCTGGGCGCGCGCGCGACACCGGATGGCTACACCTTCACCATGGGCAATCCCGGCCCTGTCGCCGTGGTGCCGCATATCGAAGCCGATGTGGGCTACGACATCCTGACGGATTTCGTCGCCGTCTCCATGGTGATGACGGTGCCGATCACGCTGGTGGTGCGGTCCGACTTGCCGGTGCGGAGCGTGCCGGAACTGGTCGCCTATATGCGGGCCTATCCGGGGCGGGTGAACTTCGGCTCCTCCGGCCCTGGGCAATCCCCGCACATGGCGGCGCAGTTGCTGCTGCAGATGACGGGGCTAGAAGCCGTGATCAGCCCCTATCGCGGGGCGCCGCCGGCGGTGAACGACCTTCTGGTGGGCAGCATCCAGGCGATGTTCGACACCACGACATCGCGCCCCGCCATCGATTCCGGCCGGTTGCGGCCGTTGGCCGTCGGCAGCGCCCGGCGTTCGGCGTTGATGCCGCAGGTGCCGACCATGGCGGAGGCCGGATTCCCGGGCTTCGAGATCAGCTCCTGGTACGTGCTGCTGGCCCCGGCGCAGACGCCGCAGGACATCGTGCTGGCGATGAACGGCATCGTGAATCGCTGCCTGGGTGATCCGACGGTGCGCGCCCGGCTCGCGGCGGTGAATTCGGAAGCCATTCCGAGCACCGCGGAGGAGGCGGCCAATTTCGTGCGGTCGGAACTGCGGAACTGGGGTGAGATCGTGCGGCGCATCGGCGTCGCGCGGGCGGGTTGAGCAGGGGGAGGATGCTGCTTCATGCGCGGCAGGACCGTCATCGCGGGCATCGGGCACACGGCCTTCGGCAAGCTGCCGGGGCGCGATACCGTCTCGCTCAATGTCGAGGCGTGCCGCAAGGCGCTGGAGGATGCGCGCATCCCGAAGGACGCGGTGGATGCCGTCTTCGTCAAGACGCCGACCTCGGCGCGGGAGCTGATGTACGGCCAGAAGCTCTCGGCGGCGCTTGGCCTGCAGCCGCGGATGAGCTGCGCGCTGGACCAGGGCGGGGCCGCCAATATCACCGGACTCATGCTCGCCTGCCTCGCGATCGAGGCCGGGCAATGCGAGGTGGCGCTCGTCTGCTACGCTGACAATCCCCGCAGCGGCAGCCGCGCCGTCTATGCGCGGCCGCGTGGCGATGACGCGGCCTATGGCTGGTTCTCGACCGTCGCGACCTACGCGATGATCCATCAGCGCTACGTGCATGAACACGGGGCGACAGCGGCGCATTTCGGCGCCGTCGCGGTGAACAACCGCAACAACGGCGCGGGCAACCCCAACGCGCAGCTCCGCCTGCCCCTGACCATGGACCAGTACATG
>CANJXD010000272.1 GCA_947478535.1 Acetobacteraceae bacterium | reverse complement strand
GCAGGGCGGCCAACGAAAGCGGCCCCGGCGTCAGCCGCCGCGCCTGGTCCATGGCCATCAGCGCGGGGGCGACGAACAGGGTGAACAGCAGCAGGCCCCACCAGTCGAAGGCGAAGCCCTGGGCGCTGGAAGGCCGCTTGTCGGGCAGCCGGGCGATGGCCAGCCGGGCGGCCAGCAGGCTCAGCGGCAATTGCACCATGAAGATCGCCCGCCAGCCGAAATGCTCGGCGAGGAAGCCGCCCACCACCGGGCCGAAGGCCGCGGCGATGGTGAAGACGGCGGCGATCCAGGCCTGGAAGCGCGCCCTTTCGCGCGGCGGCACCACTTCCGCGATCAGGGCCACGGACAGGCTGATCAGCCCACCGCCGCCAAACCCCTGGATGATGCGCGCCACCGCGAGCACGCCGAAATTCGGCGCCACGGCGCAGAGCGTCCCCCCGAGGCCGTAGAAGCCCAGCGCCACCAGCAGCATCCGCCGCCGCCCCAGCGCATCGCCGAGCCGCCCATAGACCGGCGCGGCCACCGTATTGGCGACGAGGTACAGCACGATGATCCAGGAAATGCGCTCCACCTCCCCCAGCCCGCGCGCCACCGCCGGCAGGGCGGCGGCGACCAGCGTCTGGTCCATCGCCGCGCCGAACATGGCGAGGGCGACGGCGGGGAACAGGCGGAAGAAAAGACGACGCAGTTCATCCGGCGGGATGGGCGCCGAGGGGGAAGGCGCCTGAGGGGGAGGAACATCCATGCGGGGTCGATCAAACCACCCCGCGCCGCGTCAGACCACGCCCGAGCGGCCCATCTCCAGGAACTTTTCACGCCGCCGCGCCCGCAGCGTCGCGCCGTCCAGCGCCATCAGGGGCTCCAGGCTGTCCCAGATCTGGCGGGATACGGCGGCCAGCATCGCCTCATGGTCCCGATGCGCGCCGCCCAGGGGTTCCGGGATGATGGCGTCGATCAGGGCGAGCTTGCGCAGATCCTCCGCCGTCAGGCGCAGGGCTTCCGCGGCCTGGGGCGCATTGGCGGCATCGCGCCACAGGATGCTGGCGCAGCCTTCGGGGGAGATCACGGAATAGATCGCATGTTCCAGCATCAGCACCCGGTCCGCCGCCGCCAGCGCGATGGCGCCACCGGACCCACCCTCGCCGATGATGGTGGCGACGAAGGGCACGGGCGCATCCAGCCCCGCCTCGATCGACCGGGCGATGGCTTCCGCCTGGCCACGCGCTTCCGCATCGATGCCCGGGAAGGCGCCGGCGGTATCGACGAAGGACAGGATCGGCAGCCCGAAGCGACCGGCGAGTTCCATGATCCGCCGCGCCTTGCGATAGCCTTCCGGCCGCGCCATGCCGAAATTGTGCTTCACGCGGCTTTCGGTATCTCGGCCCTTCTCGGTGCCCAGCACCGCGACGGCGCGGCCCCGGAACCGCCCGAGCCCCGCCAGCACGGCGGCATCATCGGCGAAGGCGCGGTCGCCGGCCAGCGGCGTCCAGTCCTCGATCAGCCCGCGGATGTAGTCGAGGCCCTTCGGCCGTTCCGGGTGCCGGGCGACGAGCGCCTTCTGCCAGGGCGTGAGCTTGGCGTAGGTCTGGCGCAACAGGGCTTCCGCCTTGTCGCGCATCTTGCCGACTTCCTCGGCGACATCGATGCCGCCGGCGTCGGTGGCCCGTCGCAGTTCCTCGATCTTGCCTTCGAGTTCGGCGATGGGTTTTTCGAATTCCAGAAAGTGGCGCATGGCGGCGCAGCCTTAGCCCGGATCGCCGGCGGGCGGAAGGCGGGCCGGGCGGAAGGCGGGCCGGTGGAAGGCGGGCCGGCGGGGTCTGCATCGCCCCGCCGCACCGCCTGTCAGCGGCTTCACTCCGCCGTCGCCCCCGTGGCACGGACGATCGGCGCCCATTTCGCCGTCTCCTCGCGGATGAAGCGGGCCAGTTCCTCAGGGCTGGATTGCAGCGGCTCGACGCCATGGCGGGCCAGATGGCTCGCGATCTCGTGGTCCGTCACCGTGGCGCGCATGGCGGCGTTCAGGCGCTGGACGACATTGGCGGGAAGCCCCTTCGGGCCGAGCAGGGCATACCAGTTGCCCACCTCATAGCCCGGCAGCACTTCCGCCACGGTCGGCACGCTCGGCAGCAGGGCGGAGCGTTGCAGCGTCGGCACCGCGAGCGCCCGCAGCCGGCCCGCCTCGATCTGCGGCACCGCGGTCGGCGCGGTGGAAAAGGCGTAGTCGATCTTGCCGCCGACCATGTCCGTCATCAGCGGTCCGCCGCCGCGATAGGGCACATGCACGGTCTTGATCCCCGCCATCTGGTCCAGCAGCGCGCCCGCCAGGTGCCCCGCGCCGCCCACGCCGGAGGAGCCGTAGGTGATGGTATCCGGGCGCGCCTTCGCATCGGCGATCAGTTCCGACACCGTCCGCCAGGGGCGGTTCGCCGGCACGATCAGCACATTCAGGATCGAGCCGGACATGCTGATCGGCGAAAGATCGGCCTGCGGGTCGAAGGGCAGGTTGCGGTAGATGGTCGGGTTGATCGCCAGCGCCGCGATGGTGCCCATCAGCAGCGTGTAGCCATCCGCCGGCGCCCGCACCGCGATCTCCGTCGCCAGGTTGCCGCCGGCGCCGGGGCGGTTGTCCACGACGATGCTGGTGCCCAGCAATTGCTGCAGCTTCGGCTGCATCGTCCGGGTGGTGATATCCGTGCCGCCACCTGCGGCGAAGCCCACGATCAGGCGGATCGGCCGGTTCGGGTATTCGCCTGTGCTCTGCGCCAGCGCGGGGGCCGCCAGGCTGGCCGGCAGAAGCGCTGCAATTCCGCGACGTGTGGGCATGGTCGTTTCCTCCGGGCTTGTTTCCCTGACGGTAGCGCGACCTTCGCGCGCTGGGGAGTATCTTGTCGGACGGAGAGCGGTTGCCAAAAGAGAGACGCCCTTCAACCACCCCTTAACCTTCATCCCGCAGGATGAAGTGCCATGACCATCCAACCCACCTCCATGGCGGCCGCCAGCCGATCTGCGGCTGTCTCACCAAGCCAAGGCTCGGGCGTCATGCTGGCGCGCCAGCCGACCTTGCGCGGCCCAGGCGGCACGCTCGCCGCCCAACCCATGGGCTCGGCGCCCTTCGGTGGCGGCCCGCAGGGCATGACGCCGCTCGAGGTGACCCGCACGAACATAGCGGTACTGGAACAGCAGGCCGAGCGGCCGAACCAGGAACTCGCGATGGAACTGCGGCGCCGTGCCGCCACCGGCTATGGCGGCGGCACGGCCTCCCCGCCGAAGGGAATCAACCGCCACGCCTGAGGCTTGCCGCCGGCTACGGCAGTACGATCGGTGTCAGCCCGTGCCGCTGTGCGGCGCGCGCCAGCGTGCCATCCAGCCGCGACCGTTCCAGGAAGGCGTTGACCTCGTTCAGCCAGGCCTGGTCGTTTCGTGGCAGGGCATAGGCATACAGCGTCTCCCCGAACCGTCCGGGCGGGTCGATCACCCGCGCCCAGTCATGCATCAGCACCATCCGCCGGGTGTAGGGAAAGTCCGACATGAAGACGTCGGCGCGGCCGGACAGCACCTCCCCCTCCCGCGTCCGGGGCGCGCGGACCACCATCAGTTCGGCGTTCCGCAGGTTCTCCCGCATCAGCGGCTCCATCACCGTGGCGGCCGCTACCGCGACGACGGTGCCGGGGGTGTCGATGTCCCGCCACGTCTGCATCCTGGTGTTGGTGCGCGTGGTCACGGCATAGACCGGGCTCGCCAGATAGGGCTTGGTGAAGGCGACGCGCCGTGCGCGGGGCGGATTGATGCCGACGCCCATCATGGCGATGTCGCAGGCGCCTTCATCCAGCCGGTCCATGAACTCCGCGAAGTTGGTCTCGACAAAGGCCAGCCTCACGCTGAGCCGCGTCGCCAGGGCGCGGGCCATGTCGATATCGATCCCCTCCAGCTCCCCGTTCCGGGGGTTGCGGTAGGAGATGGCGAAGTACTCCGCCCACATGCAGACCTGGATTTCGCCTCTGGCGCGAATAGCCGCCAGCCGTTCCACCACCCCACCACCTGTGCCCGGAGGGGTGGCGAGAGGGGCAGCGAGGGGGGATGACGGCCCCGGAACTGGCGGATTCTGGCCGATTCCCGAGGCGGGCACAGCCGCCCCCGGCGCCTGCGCAAGAGTCTGGGCCAGAACCCCTTCTCCGCGCTCGCAAAAAAAGACGAATAGGCCGATAATGGCCGTCGCAAAGATGATCCCACGCATCACACAGCTCCGTGCCGCTCTTCGCCGTTCGCTTGGCCTCGGTGCGCCGAAGCCCAGCGAGCCACGGCCGTGGCTGCTGTTCTCCGCCGCCGTCGGCCTTGTCGCTCTTTGCCTTGTCGGCATCTACAGCATCTTAATGCACCGCGGCCAGCAGGACGCGATTGCGGAAGCCGAGCGCCTGACCCAGGGCGTCGCCTCCGGCCTGGCGGACCAGTTGACCCGTGCGATGCAGACCGTCGATCTCGTTGTCGTGGACGCGATCGACCGTCTCGCGGAAAGCGATGCGTCCACGGTGGCGCGCCAGATCACCGCCCGTATCCGCGATGTCCCCCAGATGCGCGCCCTGCTGGTGACGGACCCCCAGGGCTTCATCATCGCCAGTTCGGTGGAGGGCCTCCGCGAAGCCTCGGTGGCGGATCGCGAGTGGTTCCGCCTTCTGCGCTTCGGCAACCAGACCGCCCGCCTCGGTGCGCCGGAGGCCGGGCGCTTCCTTGGCCCCTCCGGCCGCGCCATCGGCCAGGGCGGCGGGCTGTATTCCCTGCCCTATGCGCGGGCGATGCGCGGGCCGCGCGGCGAATTCCTCGGTGCCACCGTCGCCATCGTGAACCCGGACTACCTGGTGGGAGTCGCCCGCCGCCACGCCGATGCCTTCGGCGCTGTCATCCGCATCCATTCCTTCCAGGGCCTACTGCTCGCGCGGTCCGATGGCCGGGTCGACGGGGTGGGGGAGCTCAAGTCCTCTTCCTGGATCTTCCGGGATTTCCTGCCGCGCCGGGAATCCGGCACCTGGGCCGGCGTGGACCAGGATGGGGCGGAGGTCGTCGCCTCCTTCTCCGTCACCCGCCAGGGCATCTTCGTGGTGGAAACCGCGCGCAGCCGGTCCGACGCGTTGGAAACCGCGCACCGCCTCGGCGCCCTGCTCGCCGCCGGTGTCGCCGCCGCTGCCGTGGTCACGCTGGTGGCGCTGTGGCTGCTGGTGCGCCAGGCGCAGGCGCTGAAGCTCCAGGGCCAGCGGCTGACCGAAAGCGAACGCCACGCGGTCGCTGCCAGCCGGGCGAAGGAGGAATTCCTCGCCTCGATGAGCCATGAGATCCGCACGCCGATGAACGGCGTCATCGGCATGACCGGCCTGCTGCTGGACACGACGCTCGACCCCCTCCAGCGCCGCTATGCCGAGACGATCTCCGGCTCCGCCGAGCACCTGATGATGGTGCTGAACGACATCCTCGATTTCTCGAAGCTCGAAGCCGGCGCGCTGCAACTCGAAACCGTGCCGTTCAACGTGGAACAGGAAATCTCCACCATCGTGGAGCTGTTCGCCCCGCGCGCCGCGGCGAAGGGGGTGGAGCTGGTCTGCGCCCTGGCGCCGGACCTGCCGAACCGCATCATGGGCGACCCCGGCCGCATCCGGCAGATGCTGTTCAACCTGGTCGGCAATTCCGTGAAGTTCACGGAAACCGGCTGGATCCAGGTCGCCATCTCGATCGAGGGGGAGCTGGATTACTGGCGCCTGCGGGTTTCGGTCTCCGATACCGGCATCGGGATCGAACGCGACAAGATCGGCATGCTGTTCGAACGCTTCACCCAGGCCGATGCCTCGATCCGCCGCAAATATGGCGGCACCGGCCTCGGGCTGGCCATCTGCAAGCGGCTGGCGGAAGAAATGGGCGGCGGGATCGAGGCGGTGCCGCGCCTGGCCGGCGTGCGCAACGGCGGCGGCAGCATCTTCCGCTTCACCGTCAAGGTCGGCCGTGTGGAGGGTGACCAGCAGCCGCTGACCGGCCTCGGCGGGCGGCGCATCCTGGTGGTCGATGACCTGCCGCTGAACCGGGAAATCCTGGTCCGCCAGCTCGCCGGCATGGGGGCGGATGCGATGGCGGTCGCCGATGGCGGCACCGCGCTGGCCGCGCTTCGCCAGGCCGCCGGCCAGGGCAGGCCCTTCGAGGCCGCGGTTCTGGACGGGCAGCTGCCGGATGGCGATGGCCTGGCGCTGGCGCGCCGCATCCGCCAGGAATGGGACGCCTTTGGCCGCCCGCGCCTGCTGCTCTGCGCCTCCGGCTCCGCCGACCCCCGGGAGGCGAATGGCCAGGGCGTGCTGGACGGGCTGCTGCTGAAGCCGGCCCTGCCGACCCGCCTGCGGGACACGCTGCTGCAGGCCATGCTGCCGCGCGCTGCCGGCGCCCCAGCTGGGATGCCCACCATGGGCCCCACCATGGGCCCCACTGCGGGCCCCACTGCGGGCCCCACCGCGACGGGGTCCCGGATGCAACCGCCGCCGCTCAACCCGATCCAGGCGAGCCCCGACCCCGCTGTGGCGCCCAGCGCGCCCGCTGGCGCCGAAGGCGCACCACCGGCGGACACCCGCGTCAGGGTCCTGCTGGTGGAAGACAACCCGACCAACCAGCTCGTCATGCGCACCATCCTCACCCGCGCCGGCGCGGCGGTGGAAGTGGCGGGGGATGGCCAGCAGGCCGTGAAGGCAGCGCGCGCCAGCCCCTTCGACGTCATCCTGATGGACCTCCAGATGCCGATCATGGATGGGCTGGAAGCCACCCGCACCATCCGCGGCTTCCCAGGCCCCAACCGTCGGACCCACATCATTGGCCTGACGGCGGCGGTCGGCCCCGAATTCGAACGCCAATGCCGCGATGCCGGAATGGATGACTATGTCGGCAAGCCGATCCAGCGGGATCTGCTGCTCCGCAAGCTCGGCCTGACGGCACCCGCCCCTGGCCAGCAACCGGCGGGCACCCAGGCGGCCTGAGCGGCCAAGGGGGCGGACGTGCCCTTGGCCGCCCCCCCTGGCCGCCCCCCCTGGCCGCCCCCTTTGCCGTGCCCTTGGCCGTGCCCGAGGGTGTCGGCCGCGTCTGCCCTGCGTTGCTGGCCGCAGCCCGGTCTGACAGACTGAGGAAAATCCGCGAGCGCGGTAAAATTCAGGAGGAAACGAGCGGATGTCCGTCGCACCCCGGCTCTTCGCCGCGATCGCCGCTACCACCCTGTCCTGGCTGGCCTGGCAGACCCCCGCCTCGGCGCAGGAGGCCTTCCCGACACGCCCGATCCGGATGCTGGTGCCCGCACCGCCCGGCGGTGGCCTCGACACCGTCGCCCGCCAGCTCGTGGAGGGCGCGCAGCGCCTGCATGGCATGCAGTTCGTCGTCGAGAACCGTCTCGGCGCGGGCGGCACCATCGGGGTGCGGGACGTCGTGAACGCGCGCCCGGATGGCTACACGCTCGGCTTCGTCATCAACAGCTCGCTCACCGTCATCCCGCATGTGACGCCGGTGCCCTACACCCCGGACTCTTACCGCCCGCTGCTGCGCGTCAATACGACGGACTACGCGCTCTGCGTCCCGCCCGCCTTC
>CANJXD010000271.1 GCA_947478535.1 Acetobacteraceae bacterium | reverse complement strand
GGATGACCCCGATCAGCGCAAGGGTGACGAGCAAGAACAGGACGAGGAGCACGTTTGTCATGGGGCCGGGTATCTAACGGGTCTTTGCGGGGAAGGCCAGCGGGAGGTTTCGGGCACCTCCCGCTCTGCCAGCGCGGATCACCCCGCCGCTTGGGCAATCGCCAGGAAATCCGCCGCCACCAGCGCCGCGCCGCCGACCAGCCCGCCATCGACATTCGGCAGCGCCAGGATCGCCTTGGCATTTCCCGGCTTCATCGAACCGCCATAGAGGATGCGGGTCCTGGCGCCCGCCTCCCCGAACCGTGCCGCGAGGGTCGCGCGGATCGCAGCGTGGATGGCCAGGATGTCGGCCTCCGTCGGCGTGCGGCCAGTGCCGATAGCC
The DNA here is from genome assembly GCA_947478535.1 of Acetobacteraceae bacterium. Next base: position 7,265 of record CANJXD010000271.1, on the reverse strand, counting down.
CAGACGGGCTCATAGGCGACAACCCCGGCAAATCCATCGGGCAGCGACTCCGCGAGCTGACGGCCGACCACGGCCTCCGCCTCCCCGGCCAGACGCTGCGCCTCCGTCTCGCCCACGCAGACCACGGGGATGAGGCCAGAGGCGGTGGCGGCGATGGCCTTGGCCTTCACCGCGGCATCGGTCTCTCCATGGTCGGTGCGGCGTTCGGAATGGCCGAGCAGGACATGCGTGGCACCGGCATCGCGCAGCATCGGCGCGGCCACATCCCCGGTATGCGCGCCCTTTGGCGCCGCGTGGCAATCCTGCGCGCCGACGGCCACGGCGGAGCCCGCCAACAGGGCCGCAACACCCGCCACATGCAGGAAGGTCGGGCAGACCAGGAGGTCCGCTGCCAGGCCGGAGGCGCCGGCCTTCACCGCACCCGCCAAGGCTGCGGCGTCCGCCACCGAGCCATGCATCTTCCAATTGCCCGCGATCAGCGGCCGGACGCCGGGGGTCATGCGTATCTCCCTAGAGAATGATCATGGCCCTACCAATGCGGGCGCGGGCTGGCAACGTGCCGATTTCTCGGCTACCCCGGCGGCATGATCACCTGGTTCCGCAAGCTCGCCCAGACCTGGGTCGCCAAGCTCCTGTTCCTGTTGCTCGTTGTCTCCTTCGGCTTCTGGGGCATCGAGGACACGGTCCGCAACCTGTGGCGCGAAAGCGCCGTGGTGCGGATGGTCGGCGGCAATATCGATGTGCCGGAGGCGCAGGTCGCCGCCCGGCGCGAATTGCAGCGCGTGCAGCGCCAACTCGGCCCGGCCTTCGAGGCGGAGGAACCGCTACGCCAGGCGGTGGCGATGCAGGCGGTGGAACGGCTGATCGCCGAACGCGCCCAGCGGGCGGAAGCCCAGCGATTCGGGCTGGCGACGCCGGATACCGCCGTGCAGCAGTATGTGTTCTCCATCCCCAGCTTCCAGACCGGCGGCCGCTTCAACCGCATGATCCTGGACCAGTGGATGCGCCAGAACGACATGAACGAGGCGACGTTCCTGCAACTCGTGCGGGACGACATGCAGCGCATCCAGCTGTTCGGCGCCGTCCGCGCCGGAGCCCTGGCACCGGATCTGCTGGCCCGCGCCATGGTGGGGTTCGAGCGGGAACAGCGCGTCGCGCAGATCGCCGAATTCACCCTGCTGGAAGCCCCCGAGCCGGAGCCTCCGACCGAGGCCGCCCTGGCCCGCTTCCACGCCAACAACCCAGACCGCTTTTCCACCCCCGCGCTGCGCGAGGCGACCATCGCCGTGCTGACGGCGGAAACCCTGGCCGACCAGGTGGAAGTGACGGACGCCGACCTCGCCAGCGCCTTTGAACAGCGCCACGGCCAGTTCGAGACGCCGGAGCGTCGGGAATTGCAGCAGGCGCTGATGCCGACCGAGGAGGCCGCCCGCGCCATCGCCGCGACCTGGGCCGGCACCCCTGATTTCGCCGCGATCGAGGCAGCCGCCCAGGCCGCCGGTGGCGGCGCGCTGGCGCTCGGCAATGTGCTGCGCGCCGATGTGCCCATCGAGCCGCTCGCCCTGGCCGCCTTCTCCGCCCCGCTCGGTGGCGTGACGCCGCCGGTGCAGTCACCGTTCGGCTGGCATGTGATGCGGGTGGGCGCGATCACGCCGGGCACGACGGCGACGCTGGCGGAAGTGGCGGATCGGCTGCGCCGGGATGTTTCCCTCGAACGCGCCGGCGACCTTGCCTTCGACCGCGCCAACAAGGTGGAGGACGCGATTGCCGGCGGCGCGACGCTGGAGGAAGCGGCCCGCCGATTTGGCCTGACCGTCGCGACACTGAAGATCGACGCGCAAGGCCGCGACGCCGAAGGCCTGCCGGCAGTCCTGCCGGTGCCCGCCGCGGCGAAGGATGAGGCGCTGCGTGCGATCTTCGCCACCGAGCTCGGCCGCGCCCCCCGCCTGCAGGAGTTCCGCGGTGCCGAGGGTTTCATGGCGATCGAATTGCGCGCCATCACCCCGCCGGCGCTCAAGCCGCTCGAGGCCATCGCGGACGAAGTGCGGCTCGGCTTCACCGTCGATGCTCGCCGCCGCTACCAGGAGGAGAAGGCCGCGGCGCTGCTCGGCGCAAGCCGGGGCGGCGCCGCCCTCGCGGAGGCCGCCGCAGCGCAGGGCGCGCGCAGCGAACGCATGGGGCCCTTCCCCCGCCAGCCCGTGCCGGGTGCGGCGCCGGGCACCGCGGTGCCGCCGGAATTGCTGCCCGTGATCTTCAACCTGCGGGTCAATGAGGCAACGATGGTGCCGACGCGGGCCGGCTTCGCGGTCGCCCAGCTGCTGGAGATCATCCCCGTCGACCCAGCGGCGGACCCGGCCGCGCTGGCCAATGCGAAGCGCACCGTGCAGCAGCAATCGGCGGATGACCTGGAAGCAGCCTTCGCCATCGCGCTTCGCAACCGGGCGGAGCCACGGATCAACCAGACCCTGATGCAACAGGTGGTGCCGTGAGCGCCCTTCCATCCTTCGCCGCCTTCGCCGAGGCGCTGGCCGCGGGCCAAGGCCAGTTGCTGTTCCGCGAAAGGGTGGCTGACCTCGATACGCCGGTTGGTGCCTTCCTCCGTCTCGTGCAGGGCCGCCCCAACGCCTTTCTGCTGGAGAGCGTCGAGGGGGGCGCGGCGCGTGGGCAGTTTTCCGCCATCGGGATGGAGCCGGACCTGGTCTGGCGCTGCCGTAGCGGCAAGGCGGAGATCAACCGCAACGCGCTTTCCGCCCCGCATGCCTTCGAGCCGGACGCCTCCCCCCCGCTCGACAGCCTGCGCGCCCTGGTGCGGGCGACAAGGCTGCCCATGCCGGCGGGCCTGCCTTCCATCGCCGCAGGGCTGTTCGGCTATCTCGGCTACGACATGGTCCGGCAGATGGAGCGTCTGCCGGGGCTGAGCCCCGATGTGCTGGGCGTGCCGGAGGGCGTGATGATCCGCCCGACGCTGATCGCCGTCTTCGACCATGTGCGGGATACGCTGACGCTGGTGACGCCGGTCTGGGCGGAACCGGGCCTCGACGCCAAGGCAGCCTGGGACCAGGCGCAGGCAAGGCTGGATGAGGCCGAGGCGGCGCTGGATCGCCCCCTGCCCCGCCCGGCACCGCCTGCGCACCTGCCGCCGCCGCCCGCGCCCACCTCCAATATGACGAAGGAGGAATTCAAGGCGCATGTCCTCACGGCCAAGGAGTACATCAACGCCGGCGACGCTTTCCAGATCGTCCCCTCCCAGCGTTTCAGCGCACCCTTCGGGCTGCCGCCCTTCTCGCTGTATCGGGCGCTGCGGCGGCTGAACCCGGCGCCCTATCTGTTCTACTGGGACCTTGGCGGGTTTTCCCTCGTCGGCGCTTCCCCGGAAATCCTGGTCAGCGTGAAGCATGGCGAGGTGAAGCTGCGCCCGCTTGCCGGCACCCGCCCGCGCGGGGCGACGCCGGAGGAGGATAAGCGGCTGGAGGCCGAGCTGCTGGCCGATCCAAAGGAGCTTGCCGAGCACCTGATGCTGATCGACCTCGGCCGCAACGATGTCGGCCGCGTGTCGGAAATCGGCAGCGTTCGGGTGACGAAGAAGTTCCAGGTCGAGCGCTACAGCCAGGTGATGCACATCAGCAGCGAGGTGGTGGGCCGCATTCGCCCAGGCCTCGATGCCATCGATGCGCTGATGGCGGGATTCCCGGCCGGCACGCTGTCCGGCGCGCCGAAGGTGCGGGCGATGCAGATCATCGACGAGTTGGAACCCTCCCGACGCGGAATCTATGCCGGCGGTGTCGGCTATTTCGGCGCGGATGGGGACATGGACACCTGCATCGCGCTGCGTACCGCCCTGGTGAAGGACGGCGTGATGCATGTGCAGGCCGGCGCCGGCGTGGTGGCGGATAGCGACCCGGAAGCCGAGTACCAGGAGACGCACCAGAAGGCGCGCGCCCTGTTCCGCGCGGCAGAGGAAGCCGTGCGCTTCGCGGCCCAGCGACGGTAGCGAGACGGCGGGACACCCGCGCAGGAGAGAGCACCACCATGACGTCGCCAGCATCCGCGCTGCCCCTTCAGGGGATCAAGGTGCTGGACCTCACCCTCGCCCGGGCGGGGCCGACCTGCGTGCGCCACCTCGGCGACTGGGGCGCCGATGTCCTTCGCATCGAGCCACCGGATGCCTCCCAGGGTGAAATCACCGGCAAGCAGGATGGCTTCGACCACCAGAACCTGCACCGGAACAAGCGCTGCCTGCGGCTCGACCTGAAAAGCGCCGAGGGGCAGCAGATATTTCGGCGCCTGGCGGCCGATGCCGATGTGGTGGTCGAGAACATGCGGGCGCCGGTGAAGTTCAAGCTGAAGGTGGACTATGAGACGCTGCGGGGGATCAATCCCCGCCTCGTCTATGGGTCCATCTCCGGCTTCGGGCAGGACGGGCCCTATGCCGAGCGGGCCGGGGTGGACCAGATCGTGCAGGGGATGGGCGGGCTGATGTCCATCACCGGCCTGCCCGGACAGGGGCCTGTGCGGACCGGTATCGCGGTGGCCGACATGGCCGCGGGAACGGTGCTCGCCCTCGGCGTCATGATGGCGCTGTTCAAGCGCGAACGGAGTGGCGAGGGGAGCTGGGTGCAGACGAGCCTGCTCGAATCCATCGTCTTCATGGCGGATTTCCAGGCCGCGCGCTGGCTGATGGCGGGTGAGATCCCCGGCCCCGCCGGCAATGACCATCCGACCGCCATCCCGACCGGCGTCTATCCCACCACGGATCGGCCGATCACCATCGCCGCCTCCTCCGGCCGGCACTGGGCGCGGCTGTGCGAGGTGCTGGACCAGCCCGCATGGCTGGACCGGGACGACTGGGGCACCAGCGCCGGGCGTTCCGCCAATCGGGCCGATATCAATGCGGCGATCGCCGCTGTGACGCAGGGCCAGCCTTCCGACCATTGGCTCGAACGGCTGGCGAAGGCCGGCATTCCGTCAGGGCCGATCAACACCATGGACCAGGTCTTCGCGGACCCGCAGGTCCGGCATCTCCGCATCGCCCAGCCCGTCCATCATCCCCGGCTGGGGGACCAGCTGATGGTGGGAAGCCCGATCAACTTCGCCGGCATCAAGGACGGCATTCGCGCACCCACCCCGGATGCCGGGCAGCATACGGCAGAGGTCCTGGCCGGCCTCGGCTACGATGCCGCGGCCATCGCCGTGCTGGTGGCCAAGGGCGTGGTCTGACGCCACCGGACCGGTTCGCTTCATCGGGCCGAGCGCGGGATCCGGCACCTATCGCGCCGCAGTCGGTGCGGCCTCCGCCAGTTCACGGGCCAGCGTGGCGAAATCGACCGTGAGGTCGCGCAGCGCCTGGCCCAACTGCTCCGGCGTCGAGCCTTGGGCTTCCATCCCGACATCGCCAAAGCGGGCAATGATACGGGGATCCCGAGTGAAATCCTGTGTCTCGGCCGCCAGCCGGTCGATGATCGGGCGCGGCGTGCGGGCCGGGGTGAAGATGCCGTACCAGCCATCGCTGAACAGGGTGGACTCGCCGGTCTCCAGGAAGGTCTGCACCTCCGGGAGGGAGGGTGAGCGCTGCCGTCCCGTCACCCCAAGCCCGATCAGGCTGCCGTCGCGGATGGCCGAGAGCAGGGTCGGCACCTGCGAATAGACCATGTCGATGTGCCCGGCGATCACCGCCGTCATCGCCTCCGCCCCGCCGCGATAGCCGACATGCTCCAGGACGATGCCGCTGCGTCGGGTCAACTGCGCCACGCGGAAATCGAGCTGCGCCGTGGCGACGGTGTAGCGCCCTGGATTCTGCCGGGCGAGGACGATCATCTCCTTCGCCGTCTTTGCGGCAAAGCGCGGATAGGCGGCGAGCAGGAAGGGTGAGTTGGCGACGATGCCGATGGGGTCGAGCGCGGTGATGGGGTCGAAGCTCGGCTTGGGGCCGACGATCGGGTTGCTGGCCAGGTTCGAAGCGCCCAGCAGCAGGGTCGTGCCATCGGGTGGCGCGCGCACGGCCGCTTCGGTGCCGATATTCGTCGAGGCACCGGGCCGGTTCTCCACCACCACCGGCTGCCCGAGCCGGGCCTGCAGGAATTCCGCGTATTGGCGGGCGATGATGTCGGCGGTGCCGCCCGGGGCGAGGGCGACGATGATGCGGATCGGCCTTTGCGGCCACCGTTCCACCGCCCCGGACTGGTCCTGCTGGGCGTGGGCCGGGGAAATGGCTGTCACGGCCAAGGCCGCCAGCGCCTGGCGCCGCGTCGGCCGCACAAGCGCGCCGACGGCCATCAGTCCCTGCGACATCGACTTCGCCTCCCCGGTAGGCTCCGCGCAGAACTTCGGCGCGGACAGGGACGGTAGGTCATGCGCTGCGGAGGCACAACGATCCCGTATGGGCGGTGGGCGGCTGGTCTAACCCGCGCCGATGTAGAAGATGCTGCCTCGGAAGGCGAAGGCGCCGACGCCAAGCGCGCCCTGGATCTGCGGCGTATCCAGGATGGCTGTGCCGAAGGCCGGCAGGTTGCGCGGGATGTTCAGGCGCGTCGTGGTGATGACATCGCCGGCGCCGAAAAAGCCGATATCGCGGATCGTGAAGACAGCGAGCTGGGCGCCGACCACCACGATGGAAGCGCCGATCTGGGCGATGTCGAACTGTTCCCGCTGGATATCCTCGCAGGAGAAACTGCCCGTCATCCCTCCCCATCCATATTCGCCGATGGGCGGATGAAAATTCGGGTTGATGAGCTGGCGGACGACGTCGGAATAGGGGATCGAGACGGCGCTGCCGACGCTGCCACCCAGGCCCGCCCCGCCGGCGATCGCCACGAAGCAGGGCTTCACGCTGAGGTCCGGGCTGCGGAACTGGATGAAGAACACCCCGCCGCCGAGCATCGCCGCGCCCCCGGCCTGGGCGACCACGCAGGCCTGCCACCGCGATGACTTCTGCTCCCACCAACCCATGACGCGGTATCCTGTCCTGACCGGGGCAACCTCGCCGTTCGGCAGTGCCGCGACAAGAAGGCAACGGTTTCAGGGTGTTTCGCCGGGGCCTGGCGGGCTACCGCCGTGCGGAACGCGCGAAGATCAGCGCCCCGCCGGCGGCCGCCATCTCCTCGGTGCAGCCGACCCGTGGCGTCATGGCGGTTCTGCCAGACCACCGTGCCGAAACGGGAACGCTCGCGCCTGCGACAGTCTCCTGAGCGTGGGTCCGTGACGCCGGCAGGTGGAAAGCGCATGCTCAAGATGGTCTTTTACCGCGGAGGCATGCAGTGGCTGACATC
>CANJXD010000270.1 GCA_947478535.1 Acetobacteraceae bacterium | reverse complement strand
GCCTGACGGAAGCGCAGCTCGGCTTCGCGCCGATGCCAAGCTATGCGGGCCGGCCGCGCACAACCTTCACCAATACCTGGGTGTGGGGCATCAGCCGCCGGTCTCGCCGCAAGGAAGTGGCGGCCGAGTTGCTGGCCTGGATCGCCAACCCGGCGCTGGAACGCGAAGTGCTGCTCGACCCGCGTGAGAATGACGTGGTCGCGGTGATGCAGCCGAACCTGGTGGATGAGGCCGTGAACGCCCGCTTCGGCGGCATGCACCGCTTCGCCGCCGAAGGCCTGGCGCGCACAGAATCCATCACCTTCGGCCCCGATTGGCCGCAGGTCGCGGAAGCGCTGGAAACCGCGATGAGCGAGGCGGCCTCGGGTGGCCGCAGCGTGCCGGATGCCTTCAACGCGGCGGCGGCGCAGGTTCGGCGCATCGTCCGCCGCGGCTGACGCGCATGCGGGACCGCTGGCTGAAGTACCTGCTGATTCTGCCAGCTTCCCTGCTGGTGATGGGGACGACGATCTGGCCACTGGCCATCTCCCTCATCACCAGCTTTCGTGACTGGCGGCTGACGCGGTCGGTGACGCCCGGCCCCTTCATCGGGGCCGAGCACTACATCACCGCGCTGACCGACGACACGGACTTCGCGAACGCGGCCTGGGTGACGGCGGTCTTCGTGGTGGTGGATGTCACCGTCACCGTCGTGTCCGCCCTCGGCCTCGCGCTGCTGCTGCGGCGCGCGGGCGTGCTGCACAGCCTGACGCGCGCCGTGCTGATCCTGCCCTTCGCCGTTTCCCCCGCGCTGGTCGGCATTTCCTTCCGCTTCATGTTCAACGCGGAAATGGGTGTGTTCACCTGGATGGCCGGCGCCCTGGTGCCATGGCTCAAGGGCTTCGTCTGGCTGGCCGATCCGGTCGCATCGCTGATGGTGCTGATGTTCTCCGACGCCTGGCGCTGGGTGCCCTACATGACGCTAGTGGTGCTGGGCGGCCTGGCAGCGCTGCCGAAGGAACCGGAGGAAGCCGCGCGCATCGATGGCGCGACGGAATTCCAGGTCCTGCGGGATGTGACCATTCCCGCGCTGATGCCCGTTCTCGCCGTCGTCGCCATCCTCAAGACTGTCTTCGCGCTGAAGATGTTCGACCAGGTGGTCACGCTGACGGGCGGCGGCCCCGGGCAATCCACCGTGACGCTCGCCTACCTCGTCTATTCCATCGCCTTCCGCTGGTACGACATGGGCTATGCCAGCGCCGTCGCCTGGATCCTGACCGCGCTGCTGGTCTTCCTCGCGGTCTGGTACATGAAGCTCATCCTGCGCAAGCCAGGGGGCGCGTGATGGTGGATCGCAACACGATGGCCCGCCGCCGCAGGCTGTTCTGGCGCGCCATCGAGGCAGCGCTGCTGCTGGGCATGCTGTTCCTGATCCTGTTCCCCATCCTGTGGATGGCGCTGACGGCATTCAAGCGGCCGGTCGATCTGTTCGACCTCACCATCCTCTTCACACCGACGCTCGACAATTTCCGCACCATCTTCGCCCATCCCTGGAATATCGGTCAGACGCTGTGGAACAGCACGGTGGTGGCGGGGCTGACGGTGCTGATCTCCATCCCCGCCTCGACCTTCGCGGCCTATTCCTTCAGCAGGTTCGAGATGCCGTTCAAGGGCGCGCTGTTCTTCACCATCCTGGCGACGCAGTTCATCCCCGCCGTCGTCGTCGTGCTGCCCTTCTATCTGCTGTTCCGCGACCTCGGGCTGCTGGACACGCACCTCGCCCTCGTCATCGTCAACCTCGCCATCGTCACACCCTTCGCGGTGTGGATGCTGAAGGGATTCCTCGATGCCGTACCGACGGAATCCGAGGAAGCGGCGCTGGTGGATGGCGCGACACGCCTGCGCGTCATCATCGACATCGTCGTGCCGATGGTCTGGCCGGGCGTGGTCGTCACCGCCGTCTTCTGCTTCATCCTGACCTGGAACGAGTTCCTGTTTGCCCTGATCCTCACGCGCGACGAGGCCGTGACGCTGCCCGTCGGCATCACGCGCTTCCGCACGGAACGTGGCGATTTGTGGGAGCTGATCGCCGCGGCCGGCATCCTGATCTCCATCCCGATGTTTTTTCTGTCCTCCGTCATCCAGCGGCACTTCGTGCGCGGCATGACCGGCGGCGCAGTGAAGTGAGGCACCCTTGGCCGACGTAAGCCTTCGCAATGTCACCAAGCGCTGGGGTGGCTTCGTCGCCGTGCGGGACCAGTCGCTGGCGATCCGGGATGGGGAGTTCATGGTCCTGCTCGGCCCCTCCGGCTGCGGCAAGACGACGACAATGCGCATGATCGCGGGGCTGGAGGAGCCGACCTCCGGCGACATCCTCATCGGCGACCAGCGGGTGAATGACCTGCCGCCGCGCGAACGCGACATCGCCATGGTGTTCCAATCCTACGGCCTCTATCCGCACATGAACGTCGCCGACAATATCGGCTATCCGCTGAAGCTGCGCGGCGTGCGCGGGGCGGAGCGGGACCGGCAGATCAAGGCTGCCGCCGCCAAGGTCGAACTGGGTGACCTGCTGCACCGCAAGCCGCGCGAGCTGTCCGGCGGCCCGCGCCAGCGCGTGGCGCTCGCCCGCGCCATTGTCCGCCGCCCCACCGTGTTCCTGATGGATGAGCCGCTGTCGAACCTCGACGCGAAGCTGCGCGTTTCCACCCGCGCGGAGATCAAGCACCTCCAGCACGAACTCGGCGTCACCACGGTCTATGTCACCCATGACCAGATCGAGGCGATGACGCTAGCGCATCGCGTCGCGGTGATGAACCAGGGAGAGATCCGCCAGCTCGACACGCCAGAGGCGATCTATGACCGTCCAGCGGATCTGTTCGTCGCCGGCTTCATCGGATCGCCACCGATGAACCTCATCGCCGGCCGTCACGAGGATGGCGTCTTCACCGCGCCGGGCGGGCTGCGCTGCGTCACCGCGGTGCCGCGCCATGCGGGTGCCGCCATGCTCGGCATCAGGCCGGAGGACATCAATGTGGTCCCCGCCGGTGGCGGGGACTTCGATGCCAGCATCTATGCCGTGGAACTCACCGGCGATGCCGTGCTCGTCACCGTCATGGCGGGCGAAGCGCGGATCATCGCCAAGGCCGATCGCACCTGGCGGGCGGAGATCGGCAGCACGGTCGCGCTGCGCCTCGATGCCACGCGCCTGCACCTGTTCGACGCGACGACGACGAAGCGCCTCAACCCGGAAGGCCCCTGATGCTCGACCGACGCCTGATCCGCTACGCGGACCTGATCCCCTGCCGCAACGCCTTCGTGGACAGCCGCACCCCCGGTTCCGACCAGAAGGAGAATTTCACGCTGATCGGCCCCGGGGTCAGCGAGAATCCGAACCAGCATGTTCATATCCCCGAACCCCACGGCTTCAACATCGGCGGCGCCCGCCAGCCCCCGCACTGCCTGAACAGCCAGCACAGCCATGAGACGGCGGAAGTCTTCATCGCCCATAAGGGCCGCTGGCGCATGATCTTCGGCGTCAACGCCGATGAAGGCGCGGCAGTGATGGAGGAGGGGGATGTCATCTCCATCCCCATCCACATGTTCCGCGGCTTCGAGAATATCGGGGAGGAAACGGGTTTCCTGTTCGCCGTGCTCGGCCGCGACAATCCCGGCAAGGTCACCTGGAGCCCGCGCGTCTTCGACCTCGCGCAGCGCTACGGCCTGGTGCTGCTGGATGGCGGGCGGCTGGTTGATACCACGCTGGGCGAGGCGGTGCCGGAAGGCGCGCGGCCGCAGCACGTGCCGACTGCGGAGGAGATCGCGGCCCTGGCCACGCCGCCGCTCGACAGGCTCGCGGGCTGCGTGCTGAAGCCGGCGCAATTCGTCGCCAACCCCGCCTCGCCGCTGGCGCGCGAAGGCGTGGTGGAAAGCGCCATCATCACGCCGACGGAGACCGGCGATGGCTTCGCCCCCGGGCCGATCGCGGGCTGGTGGCCGCATGGCTTCAACCTGCGCGCCCTCACCCTGGAATCCGGCGCCACCGTCCCAAGCCATGTGCGGCAGGAGGAGGAGGTGATCTTCGTCCATCGCGGCGTGCTGGAGGTGAAGACTCCGGAGGGCGCCGTCCTCCTCGGCCCGGGCGATACCTTCACGACCCCGAAGGGCTTGGCGCGGGCCTTCCGCGCCACCTCCTCCGCCGCTGTCGCCGCCTATGTCGTGCGCGGCGGGGATTCGCCGGCCGCACCGCGCTTCGTCTGAGGGCAACCGCCATGACCCGCATCCTGACCACCCATGTCGGCTCGCTCCCCCGCAGCCAGATCGTCGCCGACCTGCTCTTCGCGCGGGAACGCGAACAGCCCTTCGACCCCGCCGCCTATGAGGCTGCGATGGATACGGCGACGCATGTGGTGTTGGCGCGGCAGAAGCAGATCGGCATCGACATCCCCTCGGATGGCGAGACCTCGAAGATCTCCTACGCCACCTACATCAAGGATCGGCTGACAGGGTTTTCCGGGGATAGTCCGCGCCGCGCGCCGGCTGATCTGCAGGATTTTCCCTCCTTCATGGAGAAACTGTCGAAGGCCGGCGGCACGCCCACCTATCGCCGCCCGCGCTGCACCGGGCCGATCGCGGTGAAGGACATGGCGCCGCTGGCGCGCGACGTGGCGATGATGCGCGAGGCGATGGCGGCTGCGGGCTATGCGCACGGCTTCATGAACAGCGCCTCGCCCGGCGTCATCGCGCTGTTCCAGCCCTCCGACATCCATCCCGATATCGACAGCTACATGGAGGATCTCGCGGAGGGGATGCGCCATGAATACGAGGGCATCGTCGCGGCCGGGCTGACGCTGCAGATCGATGCGCCGGACCTCGGCCTCGGCCGCCACATGCTCTACCCCGAGATGACGGAGGAGGATTTCCTCCGCCGTGCCGCGCGGCATGTGGAGATCATCAACCACGCGCTGCGCAACATCGACCCGAAGCAGGTGCGGCTGCATATCTGCTGGGGCAATTACGAAGGCCCGCATACCCGGGACATCGCGATGGCCCGCGTGCTGCCGGAACTGCTGAAGCTGCGCATCGGTGGCCTGTTGTTCGAGGCCTCGAATCCCCGCCACGCGCATGAATGGACGGCGTGGCAAGGGGTGGCGCTGCCGCAGGACTGGGTGCTGATCCCCGGATGCCTCGACAGCACGACGAATTTCGTCGAGCACCCCGAACTGGTGGCGCAGCGCATCGAGAGCTTCGCCCGTATCGTCGGGCCGGATCGCGTCATCGCCGGCACGGATTGCGGCTTCGGGACCTTCGCCGGCTATGGCGCCGTACATGGCGATATCGCCTGGGCGAAGCTCGCCTCCCTCGTCGACGGCGCGCGCATCGCCAGCGCGCGGCTGTAGCAGGCTTTCGGGCGGGGGCGAGGACGACGCGAAGCCTTGCGGCGTTGCCGCAACCCCGCTCGCGTGCCAGCCTTCGGCATCCGCCCCGGCAAGGATGGGCGGGCTGGAGGAATCGCCATGTCGGAACTCAATTTCCAGCGCCGCGCGATGGGCGCCTTGATTGCCGCCGCGGCGACCCTGCCGCATCTCGCGGAGGCGCAGGGTGCGGAAGGCTGGAAGACGGTCTGGGCCGCGTCCGTCCAAGGCCCCTATCCCACCGGCAATCCCTCCGCCCAGCCCGACCAGAGCTTCGCCTTCCCGAACCCCGCCACGGGCGCCAATGACCAGACGCTGCGCCTCATCCTGCGGCCGACGGTGTGGGGCAAGCAGGCACGCCTGCGCTTCTCCAATGCGCTGGGCACCCAGCCGCTGACGCTGGATGGCGTCTTCATCGGTCTGCAGCTCGGCGGCGCCACCGTGATGAGCGGCACGAGCCAGCCCGTGCGCTTCGGTGGCAATGCCGCGATCACCATCCCCGCGGGCGCCGATGCCTGGTCCGATGCCGTCGCGCTGCCCTTCGTCGGCGATGCGCCATCCCCCCTTCTGGCGGGGCGCAAGCTGGCCGTTTCCTGCCATGTGGTCGGCCAGAGCGGGCCGATGACCTGGCACGCCAAGGCCCTGCAGACGAGCTATGTCAGCGCCCCTGGCACCGGATCACGCGGCGCGGAGGATGCCGAAGCCGCCTTCCCCCATCCCACCGCTTCCTGGTTCTTCCTCGATGCCGTGGACATGATGCTGCCCGCCGCCACGCCCGTCATCGCCTGCTTCGGGGACAGCATCACCGACGGGACGGCGAGCACGATGAACGGCGATGATCGCTGGCCGGATGCGTTGCAGCGCCGCCTGCATGCCGCCTTTCCGAACCGCGTCTCGGTGGTCAATGCGGGGATCGGCGGCAACCAGGTGATAGGCCCCGCCACCTATACGCCACAACAACCCTTCCCCGGCGGGCCCTCGGCGCTGATGCGGCTGGAGCGGGATGTGCTGCGGCTTTCCGGCGTGACGCATTTCATCTGGCTGGAAGGCACCAACGACTTCTCCCGCAACGGCAATGCCAGCGCCGAGGCGGTGATCGCCGGCATGCGGCGCGGCGTCGCGCTGCTGCGGGAACGCATCCCCGGCATCCGCGTGGTGGGTGCCACCCTGACCAGCGCGCTCGGCAGCACCAGCGCCGCACATGGCTTCGCCGAGCAGGACGAGAAGCGGAAGGCCCTCAATGCCTTCATCCGCACCGGCGGCGTCTTCGATGCGGCAGTGGATTTCGACGCCGCGACGCTGGACACCGCAACGGGCCAGATGAAACCGGAATTCGTGCCGGAGAGCACGACGGGCGGGCGCGGCGACAAGCTGCACCCGAACCGCGCCGGCTACATCGCCATGGCGATGTCCATCGACCCGGCGGCGCTGCTGCCGGCGATGCGCTGACGATCGGGCTTCGCTGAAACCAGCATGGTGCCCCGGCGGGCCGGGGCGCCTTGCCGTCATTCCGGCCGGATGTTGCCGGCCTGCACCACACGCCGCCAGCGCGCGATCTCGGCTTCCTGGAAGGCGGCGAATTCCTCGGGGCTGTTGCCGACGACATCGAAGCCCTGCTCGACCAGCCGCTGTTCCGTCGCCGGCTGCTTCAGCGCGGCGACGATCGCGCCATGCACCTCCCGCGTCAGCGCCGGCGGCATGCCGGGCGGGCCGCCATAGGCCTGCCAGGAATAGACGACGAAATCGCTGAGGCCCGATTCGATCGCCGTCGGCACATTCGGCAGCACCGGGCTGCGCTCAGCGGCAGTGATCATGATGGCCTTCAGCCGGCCGGACTGGATATGCGGGATCACCGCGCCGAGATTCTGGAACGAGACCTGCGTCGTGCCGGCAACCGCGCTCGTCATCGCCGGGCCACCGCCGGAATAGGGGATGTGCGCCATCTCCGTGCCCGTGGCCTGCTTGAACATCTCCGCCGTCAGATGGTCCGAGGAGCCGACGCCGGAGGACGGGTAGGAGGCAGTGGCGCTATTGCGCTTCAGCCAGTCGATCAGTCCCGGCACGTCGTTCGCCGGCACCGCCTGCGGGTTCGCCACCAGCACATTCGGCGTGCGCACCGTCAGCGTCAGCCGCGTCATCTCCCGCACCGGGTCGTAGCCAAGGTTCGGGCGCAGGGCGACGTTGATCGCCCAGGTGCTGATCGGCGCATGCATCAGCGTGTGGCCATCGGGGGCGGAGCGGATGACCTGGCGCGCGCCGATCTCCCCGGTCGCACCCGG
>CANJXD010000269.1 GCA_947478535.1 Acetobacteraceae bacterium | reverse complement strand
GTCTTCAGCCACCAGTATTCCCACGAACCGCCCATCACCTTCTTCGCCTGCTTGTCGAGCGCGGCGTGGCGTTCCGGCTCCTCGAACTGCACGCGCTCCGCCTCGTCGGTATCCACACCGCCGAGGCGGAAGACGGTGGTGACCATATAGGCACCATGGGTGAAGCCACCGCCGGCGGCGGAGACGACATCGAGATCCCCCGTCGCGTCGATGATGACGCTGCCCATCACCGCCTGGCGGCCCGACTTCGTCTCGCACACCACGCCCTTGATGGCGCCGTCCCGCACGATGGCGGAGGAGAACCAGGAATGCAGCCGCACATCGACACCGGATTCCGCCACCATCTCATTGGCGATGCGCTTCCAGCCATCGGGGTCGAAGGTCGCGGCCATGACGATGGGGTGCGGGCGGATATGGGAGCGGAAATCGAAGACGCCCCAGCGCGCCCATTTCCGGTACATCGCCCAATCCGTCAGCCGCTCCGGCTCCGGCGGATAGACGCAGGCGCCGACCCGCGCCATGCGGTCGATCATCTCCATGCAGATGCCGGTGGTCGTGACCTCGGCGCCGTTGTGCATGTCATCCAGCACCAGCACCATGCCGCCGGATGCGAGGCCACCGAGATAGGGGTAGCGTTCCAGCAGCGTGACGGAAGCGCCTTCCCGCCGCGCCGCGACGGCCGCCGCGAAACCGGCGGGGCCAGCGCCGACGACGACGACGTCGGAACGCGCGGCAACCGTCGCCTCCCGCGGCGTCTCCTGGATACGCTCGTTCATGGTCGCTTCCTCTAGACGGGGTTGGCGGGCTGCCAGCGGACCACCAGGCGTTCCACCGCGATGATCGCGCCGAAGAACAGCACGGAAAAGGCGGAACCGACGATCACGGTGGCGTAGAGCATCGCGCTGTCGAAATTGTACATGGACTGGATGATGAGCGCGCCGATCCCGGTGGTGGAGCCGATCCATTCGCCGACGATGGCGCCGATCACCGCGGTGGAGGCCGCGATCTTCAGCGCGGAGAACAGATAGGGCAGCGAATTGCGGAGCCGCAGCTTGAAGAAGATCTCGCGCTCGCTGGCCGACAGCACGCGCATCAGCTCCATCGCCTGCGGGTTCACGGATTCTAGCCCGCGCACCATGTTCACCAGTGTCGGGAAAAAGCAGATCAGCGCGGCGATGGCGATCTTCGGCTCCATCCCATTGCCCAGCAGCAGTACCAGGATCGGCGCCTTGGCGACGACGGGAATGGTGTTGATCAGCACGACGACGGGGAAGAAGGCTTCCTCCACCGTCTTCCGATGCACGAAGACAGTCGCGATGATGATGGCGACGATATTGCCGAGCGCGAAACCTGACAGCGCCTCGATCGCGGTTGGGATCAGGTTGTCCAGCAGGATGCGCCACTTCGCCACCAGCGTCACCGCGACCGCTTGCGGGGAGGGCGCGATGAAGGGGGGAACTTCCAGCAGATAGACCAGCGCCGCCCAGACCAGCAGCATGAAGGCGATGCCGGAGACCGGCAGGATGCGCCGGCGCCAGGCCGTGCGCTGCCGTGCGCGGCGATGCGCCTCCTCCGCCTCCCGCAGCCCGGGGTCGTTGGCGAGCTCCTCGGCCGTGCTGCTCAATGCCGCCTCCCCAATGCGTCCCGCAGGCCGGAGACGATCTGGATGAATTCCGGCGTCTCCCGCACCGCGAGGTCACGATCGCGCGGCAGATCCACATCGACCAGGGCGGCGTTGCGGCCAGGATTGGCGGCCAGCACCAGCACCTGCTCGCCGAGATAGACGGCCTCATAGACGGAATGCGTGACGAACAGGATCGTCGTCCCTGTCTCCTGCCACACGCGGCGCAACTCCTCGTTCAACCGGTCGCGCGTGATCTCATCCAGCGCGCCGAAGGGCTCATCCATCAGCAGCAGGCGCGGCCCGCCGAGCAAGGCGCGGGCGATGGATACGCGCTGGCGCATGCCGCCAGAAAGCTCATGCGGGAAGGAATTCTCCCACCCCTCCAGCCCGACCAGCTTCAGCAATTCGCGCGGTGTCGGCGCGCCGGCCGGCAGCACGCGCTTGCCGCCGACCTCAAGCGGCAGTTCCACATTCTGCAGCGCCGTCCGCCATGGCAGCAGCGCCGCATCCTGGAACACGAAGCCCAACGTGCGCGCCGCCCGCGCATCCCGCGGCGACATGCCAAAGACGGAAACATCCCCAGCGCTGGGGGAGACGAGATCCGCCACCACCCGCAGCAGCGTCGATTTCCCGCAACCGGAGGGGCCGAGGAGCGAGAGGAACCCCCCTTCCTCCACCGCCATGCTGACGTCGCGCAGCGCCGTCACGGTGCGGCGGTCCGTGACGAACCGCACCGTGACGCCCCGGCAATCGACCGCCGCCGTCATCCGCTGATCTTCGGTCGCTGGTCCTTGGTCATTTCCAGGATCTTCATCGTCATCACCTCATCGAGGCGCGGCGTGCGGCGGCTGAACTGGCCGAGCTGCGCGTAAAGCTCGATCTGCTCCTGCCACACCGCCGGGTCCATTGTGCCCCAGCCCTCGGAGAGCGTCTTCGGGCCGAAGGCATAGGCGAGCATGACCTCCAGCGCGCCCACCTCATCCGCCCGGTTCAGCGCCGGGAATTCCTTGATGAGGAAGTCCACCGCCGCCGCGCGGTTCGCATGGGCGTAGGCCCAGCCACGGCCAGTAGCATTCAGGAACTTCGCCAGCACATCGGCGCGCCGGTCGATGGTCTGCGCGGTCGCGTAGTAGGGCAGGGCATACAGCCGCACGCCGGTATCCCACAGCCGCATCACGACGCGATCCGGGATGACGTTCAGCGCCGTCGTATTGGTCAGCCAGCCCGTGATGACATCCACCTGGCCCGTCATCAGCGGCGACATGTCGGCGCCGATCGGGATGATGGTGACGTCACGTTCCGCGATGTTGTTCTTCGCCAGCAGCGCGCGGAGCAGGATGACGGCGGTGGATTGCGTGCCGATCTTCTTGCCGATGAGGTCGCGCGGCTCCCGCACCGGCTTGGCGGCGCGGGAGATGTAGCTGAAGGGGTGCACCTGCGCGCCGGCGGCGAAGCAGCGCACCGGAATATCCTGCGACGAGGCCAGCATCAGCGACGGCGAGGAGGACACCTGCCCCACCTCGAACCGGCCGGCGGCGACGACGGCCACGCCATCGATGTTCGGCCCGCCGGGCTGGAAGCGCAGGTCGAGGCCCTCCGCCTCATAGAAGCCCATATGCTTGGCGCAGACCTCGCCGATCTGGTTACCGGAGAGAATCCAGCCAAGCTGGAGGTTCACGGTGGCCCGGCCCTGCGCCCTTGCCTCGACATCCAGCATCGCGCCGGCGCCCGCGGCCATGGCGGCCGAACCCGTGAGCAACGTCCTGCGGTCAAACGGCATGCTCAAGCTCCATCCCATGGTGCCGCGCCGATGGCCGCCCTCGGCCGCGCGGTGTCCTTGCGGGGGTATGCAAGCACGGTGCCGGGCGTGCGCGAAGCCGGAATTTTACGGGCGAGGTGTGCGTATTTTTCGCACGCTTGACCCTCTATCCCCGGCATGCGCGGATGCGCCATGGCCCTTATCCTGACCAATGCCGCCATCCTGACCATGGATTCCGCGCATCGCGTGCTGCGCGGCCAGGATATTCGTATCGAGGCCGGCCGCATCGCGGCCATCGGCCTGGCCCTGCCACGCGGGCCCGCCGATACCGTGATCGAGTGCGCCCATGCGATGGTCACGCCCGGCCTGGTGAATGTGCATACCCACGCCGCGACGGCGCTGTTCCGCGGCTTGGCGGAAGACCTGCCGCGCGAATTCTGGGCCGGCGCCTATCGCGTGCCGGGGCAGGAGCGCTTCACCGATGCGGATTACGCGCTGTCGCTCCGCGCCGCCTGTGCCGAGTTCCTGCTCAACGGCGTCACCTGCATCGCCGATCGCCTGGCGGAGATGGATCGCCTCGCCCCGGTGATCGAGGCATCCGGCCTCCGCGCCCTGGTCGGCTCCACCATGACGGATGCGCGCGCATCCGCGGCCTGGGCGGAAACGGCGCGGCTGATGGAACGCTACGGCGCCGATCCCGCGGCCTCCCGCATCACCGCCGCCATCGCCCCGCATGCGCTCGACAGTTGCGGCGATGCGCTGCTCGCGGAGGTGGCGCGGCAGGCGGAGAAGGCGGGCGCGCGCGTCGTGCTGCATGTCGCGCAATCCGCGCCGGAAGTGGCGGCGGTGCGGGCGCGCGGCCATGCTGGTGCGCTCGCCTGCCTCCGCCGCGCCGGCCTCGCCAATCCGCGCACCCTGGCGGCGCATGCGATCTATCTCGATGAGGCGGAGATCGAGGGCTGGTGCGAGGACGGCATCGCCATTGCCCATTGCCCCGCGAGCAACCTGAAGATCGAGGCGCGGACCATCCCGCTGCACCGCTATGCCGGGCGCGTCGCCGTCGGTCTCGGCACGGATTGGACGGCCAGCGACAATGCGATGGACATGATCTGGGAAGCGCGTCTCGCCGCCCTTGTCGGCAAGCAATCCGCCGGCGACCCCACCGCGCTGCCGGTTGCCACCATGCTGCGGATGATGACCATCGAGGGCGCGCGCGCGCTCGGCATGGATCACATCGTGGGAAGCATCGAGGTGGGCAAGCGCGCCGATCTCGTGGTCTGGGACCTCGATCGGCTGGAGATGGCGCCGGCGCATGATCTTGGCGCGAACCTGCTCTACTCCGCATCCCCCCGCAGCGTGCGTGACGTGATCGTCGATGGGGAAATGCTGGTCCGCCAGGGCCGCCTGGTGCGGGAGGAGGAAGCCGCACTGGTCGCCGCGATGCGGACAGCCCGCTGGGCCGACCTGCACGTCTGAGCGCCGCGGCTGCCCAGACGCTCATCAACATGGTGGCGGGGACACCCTGTATGATGGGCGGGGCGTCGCCGATGCGCGCGGCGGCTACGTCGTCCAGAACGACCGGGAAGCGCTGTTTCCCTGACGCCGGGCCACCGGCAATATCCGCTACCCCCTGCGCCTGACGGGCCTGTCCCGCGCCGGGGCCGACCGGCGCGTGGAGCGCCTGGCGGGGAGCTTTCCCGTGCGCTTCGACCTGCACCGCTACCCCTACGAACTCTCCGGGTAGAATTCTGCCGCTCCACTCCGGCCTCCGCGATGCTTCCCCTGTTCATCGTCGTGGTGGCGGAGATGTTCATCGGCTCCACCGACGGGATCGGGCATCGCTTGATCAACGCCCAGATGCTGTTCGAGAGCGGCCTGATGTATGGCACCATCTTTGTCGCCGGTGGCCTGCGATACGCACTCAACCCGCGGTTTCCGCTGCTACAATAGCGCTTCGTCCACTGGGCCGGGAAGTGATCTAGCGGACGTCGGTGTAGAGCTGCCGGAGCTTCGTGAGAAACGGCGCTTCCCCCTTCGCCCTGGTACCGGTCACGACATCGCAGGGCGGCACCAGCGTATCGCTCGCCTCCCACGAAAAGTCCGAGACGAACTTTACGCGGGGGTCGCGCAGCGCCGCGATCTCCGCCACCGTCCCGCCGCGCTTCAGCACCGTGCCGGCGACGACGCCACATTCCACCGCCTGCGTCGCCCCCTGGCCGAGAGTCGGCACCATCGCCTGCGCCGCATCGCCGAGGAACAGCACGCGGCCCTCGGCGGCCTGGCGCAGCACCGGGGATGTCGCGCTGCGGGCCCAATGGATCTCCGGCAGATGCTGCTCGATCTTGTCGAGCATCCAGGCGACGGCGGGGCAGGGCTTGCCATGGGCCGGGGTGAACAGCGCGCGCTGCTTCGCCACCGTCTTCATCGCCTCGGTGATCTGTGTCTCGCCGTGCAACGGAAACGTCCCGGCGATATAGACGGCGCCGCCCGGCACGCGGAAGGACAGCAGCCGCGCATTGCCCTGGAACCACTGGCCGTAATCGTCATACGGGCAATCCGCTGCTTCCGTCACCAGCAGGCGCCAGATGCAGACGCCGAGCGGCGTGCTCTCCGGCTCCCCGGCCGTCAGCGCGCGCAGCCGGCTGTAGCGGCCATCGCCACCGACCAGCAGGTCGAAGCCGCCATCGCGCACCAGCCCCTCCGCGGTGCGGAACACCGGCACGAAGCGACCGGCCGCATCTTCCTCCAGCGCCTCCAGCACATGCCCGCTGCGCGTGCAGCCTGCCGCGGGCGCGCGCAGCAGCCGGTAGAGCTCCGACCAGCGGATCCGCACGCCCGGCTCCTCCGCCAGGTCGAGCAGGTTGAGGTCCAGCAGCCTCTCGCCATCCGTGAGGTCGACGAACCAGCGGTTCCAGGTCAGGGAGGCCGCGCGCAACGCCGCGTGGCGCGCCGGCATGTGCAGCCGCAGCGCCTTCACGGCGTTCGGGCCGATATTCAGTCCCGTCCCGGCTTCCGCGTGATCCCCGGGCGCCACACGCTCATAGGCGCACACATCGACGCCGGGGGCGTCGATCAACGCCTCCGCCAGAAGACTGCCTGCGACGCCAGTGCCGATGATTCCGATGCGCATGCGAAGACCCTGTATGGCTTCGCGCGGACGTGCAAGCATTGCGCCATGCCCAGGCTTATCCTTGACAGATTGTCCATGGCCCATCCCGGGGACCTATCGGCCCTCGGCGCCCTGCTGGATTCGGGGGCGCGCCGCGCCGGCGATATCCGCGCCGTCATCGGCAAGACCGAGGGCAATGGCGGGCTGAATGACTTTACCCGCGGCTTCTTCACCCAGTCCCTCATGCTGCTGCTGTCGCGCCACGGCGCGGGCGATCCGGCAGCACTCGCCGCGCGAATTCCCTGCGTGCTGTCCGGCGGCACGGAAGGCGCGCTCAGCCCGCACTACATGGTGTTTTCCGTCGCGGCCGAGGCCAGCGCGGGCAGCGGCCTCGCCCTCGGCACGGCGTTCAGCCCCGCGACGCCGGCGCGGGAGATCGGCCGCATGGCGCAGATCGAAGCCGTGATCGCCGCCGTCCGCGCCGCCATGGCGGATGCCGGCATCGCGCGGGCCGAGGATGTGGTGCTGGTGCAGGTGAAGGCACCCGCCGCCCAGGCGCCGGACCCCGGCGCGCGCAGCCAGGATGCGAAGCTGCTGATGGCGCTGTCCCGCGCCGCGGCGGCGCTCGGCGCCGGCATCGCCATCGGCGATGTCGATGCGGGAAAGGTCACGGAAGCGGCGCTTCTGGCGGACCTCTCGCTCTATTCGAACCGCGTCAGCATCTCCTCCGGCGTCGAGGTGACGTGCAACGAGGTGGTGGTGATCGGCCGCGGGCCAGGCTGGGCGCCCGGCATCACCGCCGGCGTCGCGCCGATGCGGGATCTGCTCGATCTTGAGGGCGTGCAGGCCGCCTTCCGCGCCGCGCCGGGGGAGGTTCTCGGCGTGATCGCGAAGGGCGAGCCGGACAAGACCGGCGCCATCCGCGGGTATCGCCACACCATGCTCGGCGATACGGATATCGACGCGCAACGCCACCTGCGCGGTGCGCTCGGCGCCATCGTCGCGGCGGTGGCCGGCGATGGCCGCGTTTTCGTCAGCGGCGGGGCGGAACACCAGGGGCCGCCGGGCGGCGGCCTCGTCTGCGTCTTCGCGCGGGAATAGGCGCCGCCGGGTTTGCCGGCGGCGCCCGTCAGGCCCTCAGCGGGCGGCGTCCACCACCGCATGCGTCCAGGCATTGGTCGGCGCCCGGGTG
>CANJXD010000268.1 GCA_947478535.1 Acetobacteraceae bacterium | reverse complement strand
TCGCGCTTCACCATCCGGCCGTTGAGGTAGATCAGCACATGCGCGTTGCGCGGATCCTCGGCGGGGGTCTGCGCACCCTTGGTCTCGATCATCGTCGTCCCTTTGTCCTCACCCGATCCTCGCCCGCAGGCGCCGTTCCAGCAGCAGCGTGGCCAGCGTGCCGGGGTAGATCAGGATGAAATAGATCGCCGCCACGACCGTGAAGGTCTCGAGCGGCAGGAAGCTCTGTGTCGCCATCGTCCGCGCCTCGTGCATCAGTTCATGCACGGTGATGACGGAGGCGATGGAGGTCATCTTCGCGAGTTCGACGGCGCGGTTGGTGAAGGCCGGGATCATCCGCCGCATCGCCTGCGGCAGAATGACGTGGCGCAGCAGCCGCCAGCGCGAAAGCCCGAGCGCGCGCCCCGCCTCCCACTGCCCCACGGCGATAGATTGCAGGCCGGCGCGATAGATCTCGGCGCAGTAGGCGCTGGTATTGAGGCAGAGGCCGAGGCTCGCTGCCAGGAAGGGGGAAACCTGGATGCCGGTCAGCACGGGGAAGGCGTAGTAGAACCAGACGAGCTGCACGAGCACCGGCGTGTTGCGGAACACCTCGATATACGCTGTCGCCGGCCAGTTCAGCGCCCGGCGCGGCGACCCGCGCGCGAGGCCGAGGAACAACCCCGTGGCCAGCGCCATGCCGAAGGCGATCACCCACAGTGCCGCGGTCAGCCGGATGCCGCGTGCGAGCAGATCCCAGTCCCGCAGGATTTCGCCGAACGCGAATTCGTAATCCATCATTCTTGGCTGCGTTCATGCCATGCATGAACGCCCCTCAGACGCCGGGCGCGGCCCATCCGGGCCGCTTGGCTTCGCCGCATGCGCGGCGGCGCGCCTTCGCGCGCTCGGCCCGCCGGCGCGGCGGACCGCAGGGTGCGCCCTGTGTCGGCGCGCATCATCGGTGCCCGCGCCGCAGCCGCGCCTCCACCCAGCGCATGCCGAGGCTGGCGGCGAACAGCACCAGGAAGAACAGCACCGCGACGGCGGTATAGGTCTCAAGCGGCCGGAAGGACTGGGAAGCGACGACCATCGCCCGATACAGCAATTCCCCATACGCCAGCGTCGCCGCCAGCGCCGTGGTCTTCACCAGCTCGAAGCTGCGCTCCATCAGCGGCGGGATCATGCGGCGGATCGCCTGCGGCAGCACGATCAGCCGCAGCACCTGCATCCGCCTGAGGCCGAGCGCGCCGCCGGCTTCCCACTGGCCGGCCTCGATGGAGACGATGCCGCCGCGGAAGATCTCCGCGAAGAAGGCGCCGGACTGCACGGACAGCGCGAGCAAGGCGGCGAGGAAGGGGCTCATGCTGATCCCGGTGAGGATCGGCAGGCCGAAGAAGTACCAGAAGAAATGCACCAGCGGCGGCGTGTTGCGATAGAATTCGATCGCCACCAGCGCCGGCAGCGACACCAGGCGGGACGGCGACAGCCGCAGCAGCGCCAGGCCAAGGCCGATCCCGAGTCCCAGCAGGATCGACCAGAAGGACAGCCACAGCGTATTGCCGAGCCCCTCCAGCAGGGGCCCGGCATTGCGCCAGATCGGGGAGAAAT
Organism: Acetobacteraceae bacterium; assembly: GCA_947478535.1. Next base: position 6,114 of record CANJXD010000268.1, on the reverse strand, counting down.
CCCAGGTGTAGCCCATCAGCGCGAAGCGCGCTGGGTCGTCACCCGCGGCTCTGCCACATCTCCCGCATCACCGGCGGGGCCTGGTTCGCCTCGATGCCGCGGAAGGTGAGGTAATCCTCGTAGATCTTCTGCGTCTCACCCGTGACGTAGAGATGCGCGAGCGACAGGCCCAGCCAATCCCGCCAGGACTTGTCCGCTTCCCGCCGCACGCCGGCGGAGGTGGCGGCGGCGCGGAACGGCTCCGGCAGCAGCACCGTGCCGCGGCGGACACGGGCGCGCAGCATCACCAGCGCCGGGTGGAACAGGGAAATCGCATCGACGCGCCCGGCCTGGAAGGCGGCGGCGGTTTCATCCGCCGTCGGGAAACGCTCGATCTGCGCACGCGGCAGCCGTGCCGTCACGTCCCGGTCCGGCGATGTGCCGAGCACGACGCCGATGCGGACTTCCGGCTTGTTCGCATCTTCCCAGGTGCGGACGGCCAGCCCCGGGCGCACCAGCAGGCCCTGCGCGTAGTAGAACATCGGCTGCACCGGGAAATCCACGGCAAGCGCCCGCTGCGGCGTCGCGTCCAGCACGAACATCACGTCGAACTGGTTGGCCTGGAGGCCAGCGACCGCATTGCCCCAGGTGGTCTCGACCGGCACGGGCCGGACATTCAACTCCCGCGCCAGGGCGACGCCGACGCCCCAGCCGATGCCGTGCCATTCATTGCTGCGCTGGTCGCGATAGAACCAGGGCTCCCCCGGCGCCACGCCGATCCGCAACTCCCCGCGATCGCGGATCGTCTGCAAGGTGGACGCCCCCGTGGCCTGCGCGAAGGCGGGCGTTGCGAGCGGCGCGGCAGCGAGGGCGACGGCGCCGCCACCGAACAGGGCGCGGCGGCGCGAATTGTTGGATTCCATGGCTTACCCCTGAGGATGCGGGCCGGTCCGGATGCGGCAGGACGGCGCCGGAAGGCGCGGACTGTCGCGCGTGCCTCGGAGGCCTGTCAAATGCGCTTCAGGGCTTGGTGGGCGGATGCCGAGCGACCACGACCGCGGCTGGCGCTGCTTCGGCGATAACCTGTGGAGAATGGCTGGGGGACCTGGATTCGAACCAAGACTGCCCGAGTCAGAGTCGGGAGTTCTACCGTTAAACTATCCCCCACGACACGACAGCGGGTTCGCACCCTCGTCGGCGGGAGCGGCGCAGTAGCATGGGGGGCGGGGGCAGGCAACCGTGCCGGGGGGCGGATTTTCCATGGCCCACCGCCCAACCTCACGCATCCCGTGATCAAGCGGCTGATTTGCCTTGCCCCCCGGGCTGCCCCGCCGGATCATGACGCGGAGCCATTGCCGGCACGCTGCAGGATCCCCTGCCGCGGCACGGCGCGGCCATGCTGGACCAATGCCCGACGATTCCGCACCCCCCGCATGCGCGCTGCCGCCAGGCCTTGGGCCTGGTGAGCATCACCTTGCGCCCGGGGCATCGTCTGGGTTGTGTGGCGGCGTGCCGGCGTGGCGGGAGAACCTGCACTCCCATGCCTTCGCCTCGCTCGACCTCGGCACCAACAATTGCCGCCTTCTGGTCGGCACGCCGGCACCGGGCGGCAGTTTCCGCGTGGTGGACAGTTTCAGTCGGATCGTGAGGCTGGGGGAGGGGCTGGGCGCCACCGGCCAGCTTTCCGAAGCCGCCATGGACCGCGCGATTGCGGCATTGCACACCTGCGCCGCGAAGCTTGCCCGGCGGCCGGTGCGCGCCTTGCAGGCGGTGGCCACCGAAGCCTGCCGGCGCGCCGGCAATGGCGCGGCCTTCCTCGCCCGGGTGGAAGCCGAGACCGGCCTGCGGCTGCGCATCATCACGCCGCGGGAGGAAGCCGAACTCGCGATGGAATCCTGCGCCCCCCTGTTGGAGGCGGAGGATCGGCGTGCGCTGCTGTTCGATATCGGCGGCGGCTCGACCGAGATCGCCTGGATCCGCATCGAGCCGAAGACCCGGCTGCCGGAATTGATCGGCTACATCTCCGTCCCCCTCGGTGTCGTCACTCTGTCGGAGCGCTGCGGCCCCTCCTGCTTCACCGAGGAGGGTTTCCACGCGGTGGTGGATGAGGTGACGGAGCGCCTGATGGGCTTCGATGCCGTCCACTGCATCGCCCAGGAAGTCCGCGCCGGTGGTGTGCGGCTGATGGGCACATCCGGCACGGTCACAACCCTGGCCGGCGTCGCCATGGCCCTGCCGCGCTATCGCCGACCGCTGGTGGATGGGCAGACACTGGATGTCGGCGTCGCCGACCAGGCGCTGGGGGATCTGTTCGCGTTGGGGCCGGCTGGGCTGGCGGCGCACCCCTGCGTCGGGCCGGAGCGGGTGGAGTTCGTGCTGCCGGGCTGCGCCATCTATGCCGCCATCCGCCGGCTCTGGCCGGTGCCGCGCCTGACGGTGGCGGATCGGGGGCTGCGGGAGGGGATCTTGATGCGGCTGATGCGGGCCGATCGTGCCCTGCCGCAGCGGCGCGCGCCCGGGCGCGGCGTGGCGGGCCCTGGCGGCTGGCACGGGCAGGCCTGAGGCCCTATTCACCCGCCATGGCGAAACCCCCTTCGGCGAAATCACCCGGCTCCTCCCGCGGCGCATCCGGCGGCGGCGCGCCAAAGCCCCCGTCAGGCAGCGGCAAGCCGCAGGTGCGCCAGCTCGCGACGCGCCTGCGCACCGCGGAAGGCCGCACCATCGGCAGTCAGCGCTGGCTCGAACGGCAGTTGAACGACCCCTATGTGAAGGCCGCCAAGGCCCGCGGCCTGCGCAGCCGCGCCGCCTTCAAGCTGGAGGAGATGGATGACCGCTACCACCTGCTGAAGCCCGGCTCCCGCGTGGTCGATCTCGGCGCCGCGCCGGGGGGATGGACACAGGTGGCGCTCGCCCGGGGTGGGGACCGGGCCAAGGTGGTCGGCATCGACCTGCTGCCGATCGACCCGATCGCCCGCGCCATCCTCCTGCAAGGCGATTTCCAGGATGAGGAAGCGGAACGCCGCGTGCTCGCCGCGCTGGACGGGCTGGCGGATCTCGTGCTGTCCGACATGGCGCCCAACACTACCGGGCATAACGCGACGGACCATCTGCGCATCATGGGCCTGGCGGAAATCGCGCTGGATTTCGCCTGCCGCGTGCTGGCGCCCGGTGGCGGCTTCGTCGCCAAGGTGCTCGCCGGCGGGTCGGAGAAAGACTTCCTCGCCACGCTGAAGCGGGACTTCACCACGGTGCGCCACGCCAAGCCGCCATCGAGCCGGAAGGACAGCGCGGAGCTATATGTCGTCGCCACCGGCTTCCGTGGCACGGGGCAGACGGGCAAGCCCCGGGAATAGTCGGGCGGCCAGCATCAGGCATTTTGGCCCGCGCGCGCAGCCCTGCATCCCGCTGGGCGCATGACGCACCGCAACATGCTTTACGGCACCGGTGATTCCAGTGTAGGCGGGGCCGCCAAGGTAGCGGATCGAAAGAGGTTCCCGCCATGGCTTCCCCGGATACGACCATCCCCGCCCAACCCGCGCTGCCGCGCTTCGAGGAGGCCTATGCCTTCGACGATGTGCTGCTGGTGCCGGCCTATTCCACCGTGCTGCCGGCGGAAACCGATACCCGCACCCGCCTGACGCGGGAGATCTTCCTGAATATCCCCCTCGTCGCCGCGGCGATGGATACGGTGACCGAAGGCCCCATGGCGATCGCCATGGCGCAGGCCGGCGGCATCGGCGTCATCCACAAGAACCTCGAGCCGGAGGCGCAGGCCAACGAGGTCCGCCGGGTCAAGATGTTCGAAAGCGGCATGGTGGTGAACCCCGTCATCATCCATCCCGACCAGACCCTGGCCGAGGTTCGTGCCCTGCAGGAACAGCACCGGATCAGCGGCATCCCGGTGGTGGAACGCGACAGCGGGCGCCTCGTCGGCATCATCACCAACCGCGATGTCCGCTTCGCGACCGACCCCAACCTGCGTGTCTATGAGCTGATGACGCGCGAGGGCCTGGTCACGGCGGATGCGGATGTCACGCCGGACAAGGCGCGCGCCCTGCTCCACAAGCACCGGATCGAGAAGCTGCTGGTGGTGGATGACGCCTTCCGCTGCGTCGGCCTGATCACCGTGAAGGACATGGACAAGGCCCAGGCCAACCCGAACGCCGTGAAGGATGCGATGGGGCGCCTGCGCACCGCCGCCGCGACCGGGGTGGGGGAGGATGGCTTCCTGCGCGCGCAGTTGCTGGTGGCGGCGGAGGTCGATGTCATCGTCGTCGATACCGCGCATGGCCATTCCGGCGGCGTGCTGCGCGCCATCGAGCGCATCAAGAAGCTGTCGAATTCCGTGCAGATCGTCGCCGGCAATGTCGCCACGCCGGAAGGCGCGCTGGCGCTGATCGAGGCGGGCGCGGATGCGGTGAAGGTCGGCATCGGTCCGGGGTCGATCTGCACCACCCGCATCGTCGCTGGCGTCGGCGTGCCGCAGCTGACGGCGGTGATGGAAAGCGCCTTCGCCTGCCGGGAAAAGGGCGTGCCCTGCATCGCCGATGGCGGCATCCGGTCCTCCGGCGATGTCGCCAAGGCGATCGCGGCGGGGGCGGATTGCGTGATGATGGGCGGCGTCTTCGCCGGCACCGATGAAGCGCCGGGCGAGGTCTTTCTCTACCAGGGCCGCAGCTACAAATCCTATCGCGGCATGGGCAGCCTCGGCGCCATGGCGCGGGGCTCGGCGGACCGTTACTTCCAGGCCGAAGTGTCGGACAGCCTGAAGCTGGTGCCGGAAGGCATTGAGGGCCGCGTCGGCTACAAGGGCCCGGTCGGCTCCGTGGTGCACCAGATGGTCGGCGGGCTGCGCGCGGCCATGGGCTATACCGGCAGCGCCACCATTCTCGACCTGCAGACCAAGGCGCGCTTCCGCCGCATCACCAATGCCGGCCTGCGCGAAAGCCATGTGCATGACGTGTCGGTGACGCGCGAGGCGCCCAACTACCGACTTGAGAGCTGATCGCCCTCAGCCGGAGACCCAGCAGGGCATCTGTCGTTCCGTGAGGCGGGCGCAGAAGCGCGCCGCGTCCTCCCGGTTCGCGAATCCGCCGACACGCAGGCGGAAGACCGGCGAAGCATTGTCCCGGTCCAGCCGCAGGATGATCGGCGCGCGGCCTTCGGCCTGGTCCGGCATCCGCGCGGCGAAGCCGGCCCAGTGGCGCTGCGCCTCCGCCTCGCTGCCCGCCGCGACGAGTTGCACGCGAACGCCTTCCTGTACCCGCTCGCCGTCTTGCAGGCGTTGCCCGTCCCGGCTGGCGGGCGGCGCTGCGCGCGTGGCTTCGCTGGGGATTGCCACGGGCGTGGGCGTGGCGACGAGGATGATGGCTGGAGCGTCCACCCGCAGGGGCTCCACCGCGCGCACCGGTGCAGGGGCGGGGGCCGATGCTTCCGCGACGCGAATGGGCGCCGGTGTGGGCGGAGGCGCCTCCGCCATGCGCACCGGGGCAGGGGCGGGGGGCGATGCTTCCGCGACGCGAATGGGCACCGGTGTGGGCGGAGGCGCCTCCGCCACGCCAACCGGTGCAGGGGCGGGGGGCGATGCTTCCGCGACGCGAATGGGCGCCGGTGTGGGCGGAGGCACCTCCGCCACGCCAACTGGTGCTGGTACCGGCGCCGGCGCCGGTACAGGAGCCGGCGCTGGAGCCTCGGCGACGACCATCGGCGCGGGCGCCGGTTCTGGTGCCCGTTCTGGTGTCGGTTCAGGCACAGGCACAACGGTCGGCGCCACTGCCGCGGTTGCAACTGGCGCGGTTGCAAATGGCGCGGCGGCCAGGGCGAAGCCGGGCTGCACCGCGGCCTGGGGCAGCGGGGGCGGGGCCTCGACGGGGTCCGAGAGATCCACCAGGCGGCTGCGCGCCACGGTCGCCCGGCCCGGCAGCGGCGGCGGCATGACGATGCGGTCTTCCTCCGCCTGCGGGGCGGCGACATCGGCGAAGGGCGCCTCGGCCTGGCTGGGTGGTGGGGCCGGGCGCGCCGCCGGCGGGGCGCAGCCTTGCAGCAGCAGCGCCGCCAGCCCGGTGAGCGCCACCAACGGCATGCAGCGGCAGCCTTCCGACATCGATCCAGCCATGCCGCCCCTTGCCTTGCCTC
>CANJXD010000267.1 GCA_947478535.1 Acetobacteraceae bacterium | reverse complement strand
GTGGGGTCATTGAACCAGCGTTCGCTGCGCAGCCTGAACGGCTTCTTCGTCTGGTCGTGATCGTCCATGCTGGCCTCCCCACCCGTGGTCTTCGCGGCAGTGAGGCGCTGGGGAGGGCTGCTGTCAACGCTGCCTGGCGGGAACAGGGTTTAGCGCGGCGCGGATGGGCACTCGCGCGAGGCGCCGGGTTGTTGCATCCTTGCCGCCACCGGAAGGAAAGACCCCCCGCCCATGGCGGATACCCCGGCCATCATCGTCTGCGACGATGAGACCGACCTGCGCGAGGCCGTCGCCGAATACCTGACGCGCCGCGGCTTCGATGTGCGCCGCGCCGGCGATGGCGTGGCGTTGCGCGCCCTGCTGGCGGAACGCCCGGCCGACCTCATCGTGCTCGATATCTCGATGCCCGGGGAGGATGGGCTTTCCATCGCCCGCTCGCTGCGCGCCGAATCGGATATCGGCATCGTCATGCTGACGGCGGCGGGGGATGTGCTGGACCGCGTCGTGGGCCTCGAAGTGGGCGCCGATGATTATATCGCCAAACCCGTCGACCTCCGGGAATTGCTGGCCCGGCTGCGCTCCGTGCTGCGGCGGCGCGAAGCGGTGGCGCAGGTGACAGGCGGCGCTCCGGCGGCCGCGCCGGCACCAGCGACGGCCCTGCCGCCACCGGTGGTCGCAGCGCCTGTGGTCGCCCCCCGGGGCATCCGCATGGGGCAGGCCACACTGGATATCGACGGACGGCGGCTGTTCGGCGCCGATGGGGTGGAAATCCCGCTCGGCCCGTCCGAATTCGCCCTCCTCAAGGCCTTCGCGGAACGCCCCGGCCGCGTGCTGGCGCGGGAGACGCTGCTGGAACTCGCCCATCCCCGGGGGGAGGAGCATTTCGACCGCTCCATCGATGTCCGCATCGCCCGTATCCGCCGCAAGGTGGAACCGATGCCCGAACAGCCCAGCGTGATCCGCACGGTGCGCGGCGCCGGCTATGTCTTCGACCCCACCGCCCAGGGCTGAAGACCCCGATATCGGCCTGCTGCGCGGCATCCTGGATGCGGCGCCGGCGCGGGTCTGCGTGATCGCGCGCGATCGGCGCTACCTCTACGTCAACCGGGAATTCGCGGCCTTCGCCCGGATGCCGTCGGAGGCGATCCTTGGCCAGACCAGCTACCAACTGGTGGGGGATTCCGTTGCCCGCCAGTTGGACCCGCATGTGGATCGGGCCATGACGGGGGAGGTGGAGAATGTCGAAGGGTGGATCGAGTACCGGGGCAATGGCCGCCGCTACATCGCCTGGACCTTCACGCCGCTGATCGTCCCCGGCCAGCGACCCGAAGGCCCCTTCGACGCCATCATCCTGTTCATGCGCGACCTGACGGAGGCGAAGCAGCGGGAGGAGGAGGCGGAGACGAACCGGGCGCGGCTTGCCGCCATCCTGGAAGGCATTGCCGATGGGGTGAACATCGTCGGCCCCGATGCCCGGGTGCTGCTCGCCAACCCCGGCTTCCTGCGAATGTATGATTTCCCCGCCCATCTCGCCGCCCCCGGCACGCCGCTGGCCGATTACGTCCGCAGCCGGCTGCAACGCGCCGAATACTACGCCGGCGAGGAGGCCGCGGCGGGGGAGGAGGCGCTGATCGCCGCGCGCGTCGCCACCATCATGGCCAGCCCCATCGGGCGCTTCGAGGAAGCCCGCCCGGGCGGGCGCGTCATCGAGGTGCGGCGCGAACGCCTCGCCGATGGCACGCTGGTGAACACCTATTCCGACCTGAGCGCGCGGCGGGAAGCGGAGCGCGCCCGTCGCGAAAGCCGGGACGCGCTGCGACGGAACGAACGGCTTTCGGCCATCGCCTCCCTGCTCGCGGGGGTGGCGCATGAAATCAACAACCCGCTCGCCGTCGTGGCCGCCCAGGCGCTGCTGCTGGCGGAGGACGCGGAGGGCACGCCGCTGGCCGCGCGGGCGGAGAAGGTGCGCCAGGCGGCGGATCGCTGCGGGCGGATCGTGGCGAGCCTGCTCGCCTCCGCCCGGCAGAAGCCGCCGCGGCGGGATGCGGTTGATCTGGACCTGGCGGTGGAAGCGGGGCTCGACCTGGCGGCGGAGATCGGGCGGGGGGCGGGGATCGCGGTAACGGTGCGGATGCCGCCCGGCCTGCCGGCGCTGTCCGGGGATGCGGACCAGATCGCCCATCTCATCGGCAACCTCGTCGGCAATGCGCGGGGGGCGCTTGCGGGGTGGGAGGATCGGCCGGAGGGCTGGCAGCCCAGCATCGCCGTCACGCTGGCCGCCGCGCGGGGCGGGGTGGAAATACGGGTGGCGGATAACGGCCCGGGCATTCCGGAGACGCTGCGCGAACGCGTCTTCGATCCCTTCTTCACCACCAAGGGGGCGGCGGAAGGCACGGGCGTGGGGCTGGCGCTGTGCCGCACCATCGCCAAGGCGCATGGCGGGGGCATCGTGGCGGAAGAAACCCCGGGCGGCGGCGCGACGCTCGCGGCTTGGCTGCCGGCCCAGGGATAGACGGGCCCAGGGATAGACGGGCCCAGGGATAGACGGGCCCAGGGATAGACGGGCCCGGGGATAGACGGGCCCGGGGCTAGAGGGGCAGACAAGCCGCCCCCCGGCCGCGATCAGGGGGTGATGTTGAAGTCCTTGATCTGGCAGGTGTCGCGATTACGCCATTCCTGCGACCGGCCATTTTCGTAAACGACCTTCACATCGTTCATGCACTGGCCCGACGGCAGGTTGAAGACATAGGACTGGCCATTCGCCAGCACATTCGCGCCGAGGCGGTCATTCCCCCAGTTCTGGTCATTGGAGGAGGAGATATAGACCTCGTTGATGGTGGTGCCGGAGCGGTTGTTCATGCGGAAGGACGGGTCATTGGTCTGCGCCATCGCCGGCGCGGCCAGGGTCATGGCTGCCGCGCCGATGGCGGCCGTCAGGGCAAGGCGCATGGGCAGGGCGCGGCGGAAGATCATCATGGAAGCATCCTCGGAGGGCCCGCCGGGACATCCGGCGGCGTGGCAATGATTCTGCGCGGATCGGGGCCGCGCAATGGCAACCCTACGGTGAAAAGGGCAAAAATTTCGTAACCTCCGCCCCCCTCGAAATGACCGTCAGGCCGCCGCTTCCTCCAGAAACACCTGCACGGCCTGGAACAGCGTGCCGCGGTTGCGTTCCATCATGATGGTGTGGGTGCCCTCCGCCAGCAGGACCAGCCGCTTGCCCGGGCTCGCCGTCAGGCGCGGGAACAGGGCGACAGCCAAGGCGGGCGGCGTATCCTGGTCCCATTCCGCGACGACCAGCAGCGTCGGCGCCGTGATCTTGGCAGGGTCGTAGAAGGGCCGGCCCTGCTGCCAGAAGGCGCGGGAATCGGCCTGGGAGCCGTTCGGCGCCCGCAGGACGGAGGGATTCTGGCGCAGCCCTTCCGGGTCCGAGGCCCAGGTCACGCCGGCCCAATGCTCGAACCAGCCCGGCGGGATCAGTGCATCGCGCTTGGCTTCGGGCACGCCGGCAACCCAACGATCCCGCGCCTGCGCCTGCGTCACCGCGCGCCAGGCGCCGAGCGCGGGCAGCGGCTGGGCCGGCGGATCGCGCAGCCAGACCGGCGCGTAGAGCACCAGGCGCTCGACCAGGGTGGGATTGTCCGCCGCGAAGCGGCCCATGATGGAGGTGCCCCAGGACCAGCCCATATGCACGAGCTTCGGCAGGTTGCGGCGCCCGCGGACGAAGGCGGCGACGGCGCCGACATCGGCCACCGCGGTCTCCCCGGTCATCAGCGGCGGATTGGCTTCCGGCGGCTGGCCCATGGCGGCGGGGCGGGTCGAGCGACCATAGCCGCGGATATCCATGCACCAGACATCGAAGCCGCGCCCGGCGATGTAGTCCATCCAGGACAAGCCGCCGAGCGGCAGGTCAAAGGCGCTATGCGCGGGATAGGTCGCGCCATGCACGAACAGCAGGGTGCGGGAGGCGGAGGCGGTGAGCCCCTCCGGCCGCTTGTTGCGGACGAAGATCTCCCCTTCCCCATCCGTCGCCTTGACCATGAATTCCTCGGTCACGATGCGCGGCTGGGCCTGGGCCGCGGCCGGCAGGGCCGTGGCGGCGGCAGCCAGCGCGGGCGCGGCGAGGATGTTGCGTCGGTGCATCTGGCCGTCTCCGAGGATCGATTGACGACACCATAGACCGAGTGTGGCGGCCAGCCCAAGCGTGGCGATGGCCTTGACGCCCGTCCCCGCCTCCGCGCTGACTGGCGCGGCTCAGTCAGGGATGCGCGCATGTCGATCTGGAAGCGGGACTGGACCGCGGAGTTCATCACGGAACGGATGGGCGGCAGCCTGTCCGGCCTGCTCGGCATCCGCGTCACGGACGTGGCCGCGGAGGCGCTGCACGCGACCATGCCGGTGGATGAACGCACGGTGCAGCCCTTCGGCATGCTGCATGGCGGGGCGAGCGTCGTGCTCTCGGAATCGCTCGGCACGCTGGCCTGCATCATGACCCTGCCGGATGGCTTTTCCGCCGTCGGCATCGAGGTGAATGCGAACCACATGGCCGCCGTGCCGAAGGGCCAGTTCGTCACCGCCATCTGCACGCCGCTTCACCGGGGGCGGCGGACCCATGTGTGGCAGACCGAGATCCGCCGGCCGGATGGCAAGCTCGCCTGCGTCTCCCGCCTCACCACCGCGGTCATCGAACCAGGGGTACCCGCATGAAGAAACTGCCAAAAGTCGCGGTCATCGGCACCGGCGGCACCATCGCCTCCCAAGGGCTGAGCCCGCTGGATGTGCAGGATTATGCCTCCTCTGGCCGGCCGATCCTCGATGCGGCGCAGCTGGTCGCCGGCATCCCGGCCCTGGCCGAGGTCGCGGAGGTAATCGCGGTTCCCTACAAGGCCATCCCCTCCACCGCCATCGGCTGGTCAGACTGGGTGGCGCTGCTGGCGCGGATCGCCGCGCTGCGCGCGGAGCATCCGGACCTCGCGGGTGTGGTGATCACCCATGGCACGGCAACACTGGAGGAGACGGCCTATTTCCTCTCGCTGACGGTGCCGGGCGATATGCCGGTGGTGGTGACCGGCGCGCAGCGGCCTTTCACGGGGCTTTCCACCGATGGGCACATGAACCTGGTGAAGGCCGTGCGCGTGGCCGGCGACCCGGGGTCCCGCGGCATGGGCGCGCTGGTCGTGCTGAATGACGAAATCCAGGCGGCACGAGAGGTGACGAAGACGTCCACCGGCCGGATGCAGACCTTCCGCAGCCCCGATGTCGGGGTCCTTGGCCATGCCGATTCGGACCGCATCACCTATTGGCGCCGCCCGGTGCGGGTGCTGGCGGATGCCGAGCGTTTCGATGTGGCAGGGCTGGCCGTGCCGCCGCGCGTCGATGTTTTGTACTCCGTCGCCGGCGGCGATGGCGTGGCGGTGCCTGCCTTCCTGCAGGCCGGCGCACAGGGGATCATCGCCGCGGCCTTCGCGCCGGGCTTCACGACGCCGGCGGAACGCGCCGCGCTGGCGGAGGCGCTGGCGCAGGGCTGCGTCGTGGCACTCTCCTCCCGCGCCATGTCGGGGCGGAGCTTCCCGGCGAAGCGGTATCGGGAGGAAGGGTTCCTCAACGCCGACAACCTGACGCCGCAGAAGGCGCGGGTGCTGCTGATGCTGGCGCTGACCCGGACCAAGGACCGGGCGGCGATCCAGGACCTGTTCGACCGGGCGTAACCCCTACAGCACTCTTGGCCGGTCCTGAATCAGCAGCCGCCAGGCACGGCCGCCAGTTCGAGGATCTGCCCGGAGACGGAGAATTCGCCGAAATCCATCACGATCTCATCCGCCACACCGTTCTCGAAATACCGCAGCCCGACCTCGTATTGCGGCTGGGACGCGCCGCCCGAGGCCGCGCCGCGTTCGAAGAAGGCGATCCGCATGCGGCCCGAAGCCTGGTCCGCCAGCAGGGGGAAGCGTGGCGTGCCGGAGGCACCCGCCCAGCCGGCGATGACGGTGGTGGTATCCTGCGCGCCCTCATCCGTCGTGCCGTCGAAAAGGGGCGCGGCGATCAGGCGGCGGCCGGCGCGGGCGGTTTCCACGGCCAACACCGTGTGGCGCATCGGCAGCAGCGTACCGGGGGGCAGTTCATCCTCCCGCCCCGCGGGTTCGCTGTAGCGGATGGTGCCGGACCCATCGGGCTTCAGCGTCGCCTCCCCGGCCACACGCTGGCTGACGGCGCCCTGCGTCGTCTGGGTCAGGGAAAAGCGGAGGCTTGAATTGTCCTTGGCCTCGAAGGTCGCGTAGTCCGAGGATGTCTCGACATCCTGGCCGTCGCGGTCCGTCACCGTCATGGTCATGCGCTGGCGGGTCGCCCATCCTTCACAGGCATCGGCGACATCGAAGACCATCGCGCCACGCACCGTGGTGATGCCGGAGTTCCGGCCCTCCCCGAGATCGAGCCGATAGGCGGCCCGGTGGGCGACCATGCGGGCGATGCCCTGCGCCATCGCCTGCTCCGCGACGCCGCCGCGTGGCCCCGCCGTGACGGCGGGGGATTGGGCGAAGCCGGGGGCCGCCAACAGGCAGAAGGCGGCGGCGAGGGTCAGGCGGCGAGGCTGGGCCATGGAATCTCCGGCGGGCGCTGTCGCCTAGACTTAGGACGCCTTGGGCGTTCCCGCACCACCCTTCGCCGGGGGCAGGTCCAGTTTGATCGAGAGTTCCTTCAGACGTGCGGCATCGACCGTGGCCGGGGCGCCCATCATCAGGTCTTCGGCCTGCTGATTCATAGGAAACAAAATTACTTCACGAATATTCGGCTCATCCGCCAGCAGCATGACGATGCGGTCGATGCCGGGGGCGGAGCCACCATGCGGGGGGGCGCCGTAGCGGAAGGCGTTCAGCATGCCGCCGAAGCGCGCTTCCACGACCTCCGCGCCATAGCCCGCGATCTCAAACGCGCGGAGCATGATGTCCGGCCGATGGTTGCGGATGGCGCCGGAGGACAGCTCGATGCCGTTGCAGACGATGTCGTACTGGTAGGCCTTGATATCCAGCGGGTTCATCGTGTTCAGCGCCTCCAGCTCCCCCTGCGGCATGGAGAAGGGGTTGTGGCTGAAGTCGATCTGGCCGGTTTCCTCGTTCAGTTCGTACATCGGGAAATCGGTAACCCAACAAAATCTATAGGCATCCTTCTCGACCAGACCGAGATCGTTGCCGATCTTCGTGCGCGCCTTGCCGGCGAGCTTGGCGGCCTCTTCCACCTTGCCGGCGGCGAAGAAGACGGCGTCGCCATCCCCCAGGCCGAGGGCATCGCGGATCGCCGCCGCGCGGTCGGCTTCCAGGTTCTTGGCGATCGGGCCGGCGCCGACGCCGGCCTCGAAGGTCATGTAGCCCAGCCCGCCAGCGCCCTCGGCCCGCGCCCATTCATTCAACTGGTCGAAGAAGCGCCGGGGCTGGCTGGCCGCGCCTGGGGCCGGGATGGCACGCACCACGCCGCCGGAGGCCGCGATCTTCGCGAACAGCCCGAAGGACCCACCGGCGAAATGCGCCGTCACGTCCCTGATCCGCAGCGGGTTCCGCAGATCCGGCTTGTCGGAGCCGAATTCGAGCATCGCCGTATCGAACGGAATCCGCGGGAACGGCGCCGGCGTCACAGCGCGCTTCGTGCCGGAGAAATCGCAGAATTCCTGGAAAACGCCGGCCAGCACCGGCTCGATGGCGGCGAAGACGTCTTCCTGGGTGACGAAGCTC
>CANJXD010000266.1 GCA_947478535.1 Acetobacteraceae bacterium | reverse complement strand
CGTCACGATGCCGTCGCGCAGGTCGGCCGCGAGCCGCGCGGGGGAACGCTCCGCCGGCGGGCCGAAGCCGGCGCCGCCCGGCGTTTCCATCCGCATGCTCTCCCCCGCCTTCATCACGACATAGGCGACTTTGGAGGAAAGCCGTTCGGCATGCGCGTGGCCGGGATTGCGCGTCATCGAGCCGACGCCGCCAGGCCCGCCGCCATCGATGCCTTCCGCCGCGTGGATGAAGCTGTCCGCGCGGGCGGAGAAGATGGTTCCGTCCTCCAGCGCCCGCACCTGGCGCAGGATGCCGAGGCCGCCGCGCTGCCGCCCCGCGCCGCCGGAATCGATGACGAGGCCATACTGCTCGCAGAGCAGGGGGAACTCGTTCTCCATCGCCTCGGTCGGCAGGTTCAGGCTGTTCGTCACATGCACATGGATCGCGTCCATCCCGTCGCTGTCGAAGCGCGCGCCGCTGCCGCCGCCGAGCGCCTCGCCGCAGACATAGAAGCGGTGCGTCGCCGGGTTGGTGCCGGAGAAGGACATGGAGGGCAGGATGTCGTTGCTGGAGGCGATCAGCTTCTCCCGCGGCAGCACTTCGCGGAAGGCGCCGAAGATGGCGCCGGCGATCTTCTGGCAGGTGATGCTGCGCGCGCCGGAAGCGCCGGGGAAGCGCGGATTGGCGATGCAGCCCTCGGGGGCCGCGATGGTCACGGGCTCGAACATGCCGCTGTTGGCCATCAAATCCGGGTCGAGCAGCGCCTTCACGCAGTAGTAGACCGTGGCCTTCAGCGCGCTCGGGCAGACATTGAAGGCGCCCCGGGATTGCGGGCCGGTGCCGTCGAGGTCGATGTGCAGCGTCTCCCCGCCCAGCGTCACGGTGGCGACGATGGGCACGGGCGGGCCGTCGAGCCCGTCATCGTCGAGCCAGGTGGTGAAGCGGTGGGACGCGGCGGGCAGCGTCGCGAGCTTTCGGCGCAGCCGCGCCGTGGTGTAGGCGAGCACGTCGTCGATCGCCTTGCGGGCGCGGTCCAGCCCCATGCGCAGGAACAGCGCGCGGGTTTCCCGCCCGCCCCGCACATTCACCGCGACCTGCACCTTGAGGTCCAGCACGCGTTCCTTGGCCAGGCGCGAATTCGTGGCGATGAGGTTCAGCAGATCCTCGTCGATCACGCCGGCGCGGGCGACGCGCATGATGGGAATGCGCAGCCCTTCCTCGAAGATCGAGCGCGCCTTGGCCGAGACGGAGCCGGGGACGGAGCCGCCGACATCGGAATGGTGGCCGATATTCGCCGCGAAGGCCGCGATGGCGCCATCGATGAACACCGGGGTGACGATGGAGATGTCCGGCAAATGGGTGCCGCCGGCGACATAGGGATCGTTGCAGATGAAGGCATCGCCTTCCACCATCTCCTCGACGCGGTAGCGTTCGAGCACGGCATCCATGGCGCCGAGCAGGGAGCCCAGGTGCAGCGGGATATGCGTGCCCTGCGCCAGCATCCGCCCTCGCGCATCGAAGATGCCGACGGAAAAATCCCGCCTTTCCTTGATCTGCGTGGAGAAGGACGACCGCATCATGTGGATCGCCATGCTTTCCGTGATGGAGAGCAGGCGGTTGCTGAACACCTCCATCGCGATGGCGTCGAAGCGAGGCGTCTCGATGCCGGGAGAGGCGTTCATGCGGCCGGCCCTTCCTGGGTGATGACGATGTTGCCGAAGGGGTCCACCACCGCGGTCTGGTCGGCCAGGATGATGGTGGTGGCGCTCATCTCGTCGATGATGGCGGGGCCGGGGATCGGCAGGCCCACCGGCAGCCCCGCGCGCCGGAACACGCGCGTCCGCCGCCAGCCATCCTCCGGCCCGAAATAGACATCGCGCCGGTCCACCTCCGCGCCGTCCAGGCTTTCCCCGCCGCGATGGGTGGGCTCGACATGCTTCGGCACCAGCCCCACGGCCTGCAGGCGGCAGCTCACGATGGCGACGCCCTGGCCCGGGATGGCGTAGCCGTAGCCCGCTTCATGCGCGCGGGCGAAGCCTTCGAGGAACTCCTCCAGCCCCTCGTCGCGCGCGTCATCGAGGGCGACGCGGATCTCGTGGTTCTGGCCGTCGTAATGCGCATCGATCGCCAGGTTGAAGCGGCGCAGCGGGGGAGGGACCTTCTCGGCGGCGAGCCATCGGTCCCCTTCCTCCCGCATCGCGCGCAGCGCGGCGCATGCGCGGGTCCAGTTTTCCGGCGTGGCGGGGTTGAGCTGGGTGCGCACGAAATCGAGGCTGACATCGGACAGCAATGCGCCGCGGGCGCACATCGTCCCCGGCTCCTGCGGCACCAGGATGCGCGCGATGCCGCATTCGCGCGCGACATCGGCGGCGTGCAGCGGCCCGGCGCCCCCGAAGGCGAACAGGGTGAGGTCCGCGACATCATGGCCCTGCTCCGTCGTCACGGCGCGGATCGCGCGGCTCATATTCGCCGCCGCGACCTGGATGATGCCGTAGGCCGCTTCCTCCACGCTGATGCCGAGCGGGCGGGCGATGCCGGCTTCGATCGCGGCGACCGCGGCGGCGCGGTCCACCGGCATGCGGCCATCGAGCAGGGCCAAGGGGTTCAGCCGGTTGAGGCACATATTCGCATCCGTCAGCGTCGGCTGCACGCCACCGAGGCCGTAGGCGACCGGCCCCGGCACGGCGCCCGCGCTGCGCGGGCCGACCTTCAGCGCGCCCGCCTCATCGAGGGCGGCGATGCTGCCGCCGCCGGCGCCGATGACGTGGATGTCGATCATCGGCAGCTTCACGGGATGGCCGGCGACCATGCGGCTCGAGGTGAACTTCGCCCGGCCGCCGGTGATGAGGGAGACATCGGTGGAGGTGCCGCCGACATCGAAGGTGACGAGGTCCGGCGCCCCGGCAGCGGCGCCGACGACGGCCGCGCCGATCACGCCCGCGGCGGGGCCGGAAAGGCAGGTGGTCACCGGCAGGCGCTTCGCCGTCGCGATGGACAGCAGGCCGCCATTCGAATGGATCGTCAGCGGCTCCACGCCGATGCCGAGTTCGGCAATACGGCGGCTCAGATTGTCGAAATACTCCGACATGCGCGGGCCGACATAGGCGTTGAGCACGGTGGTGGAGGTGCGCTCATACTCCCGGAATTCCGGCAGCACCCGGGCGGAGAGCGTGACATAGGTGCCGGGCAGCCGCGCCTCGATCACTCGCCCCGCCGCTTCCTCATGCGCCGCGTTGCGATAGGAATGCAGGAAGCACACGGCGATGGAGGTGACGCCGGTCGCCGCGAGTTCATCCAGCACCGCCTCCAGCGCCGCGGGGTCCAGGGGGCGGATGACCTGCCCCTTCGCGTCCAGCCTCTCATCCACCTCCCGCCGCCGATGGCGATCGACCAGCGGGGCCGGCTTCAGGATCGACATGTCATAGAGCGCCGGGCGCGTCTGCCGGCCGATCGCCAGCACGTCGCGGAAGCCGCTTGTGGTGAGCAGGGCCGTCGGCGCACCGCGGCCCTCGATGATCATGTTGGTCGCCACCGTCGTGCCGTGGCCGATGTAGGAAATCGACGCGGGCGCGATGGCGAAGACATCGAGGATCTGCCGGATGCCGTCGATGATGGCGATGGAGGGATCAGCCGGCGTGGACGGTACCTTGAAGTAGAGATTCTCGTTCGTGGCCGCGCTGGCGATGGTGAAGTCGGTGAACGTCCCGCCGACATCGACGCCGATCCGATACATCCGTGGGAGGCTCCGTGCTGACGGCATGGCCTAGGGGCGGGCGAGCAGCGATTCGTATCCGGGGCCGTCTTGGCGCGAAGGCTATGCCTCGCCGTGACGCGGGGGAAGAGTGCCGGCGGCGGGAATGCGGGCGCGCCGCACGCTGATCTTCAATGCGCTGCATGTCTGGGACACAGCGGTCGTCCTGGCGGCTGATGTCGGCCAACCGTCGCTGGACCTCTGCTTCGATGCGAGCGAGGTCGGTTTCGCCCTTCTCGCGGGCGCAGGCGCGCAACGCGAGAGCGCGCTATTCACGCGAGTGGCCGCGCGGAGTGGGAACGGTCGCTTCGCAGAGCGCCCAAGACTCCGGCACGCGCCGTTGCACCGCGGCGCCTTGCTCCTGTTGCCATGCCAGCAGAGCATCGCTGTGAGCAGCCATGCGACGACCGTGCGAGTCCATCGCCATCACCCAGAGGTCCGGTCCGACAGGTTGTTGGGCGCAACCGGCACTGGCGCACAGCGCCCCCGTAAACAAAGCTGTCCGCATATCGGGCAGGATATGCGGCGCTATCGCCATCTCGGAACGGAAACCTACCCGGCGAAGTGGCGGATGAGCGCGGTGGGTCCGCCAGGGGGCCGCAAAGAACCACGCGAAGGCCCGAAGCGGCTGGAAGCGCAGTCTAAGATATTGGAAACATTGGTGCCGGGTGAGGGGATCGAACCCCCGACCTTCGGTTTACAAAACCGCTGCACTACCGCTGTGCTAACCCGGCATCCGCAGCGCTATAGCGCGGCGCTCCGTGCGCCTCAACGGCGCTTGATCATCAGGCATGGCCGACCGGCCCAAAGGCGTCGTCATTGGTGGCGCGGATCACCGCGGCGAAAAGCCGCAGCGCGTCCGGGCCGCCGCGATCGCTCAGCGTGCCCTGTTCCATCTCATCGGCCAGCAACTCGGCATGGTCGGCAAGGGTTTCGGCGGCGCGGCGCAGTGCTTCGCGGGAGAGGACAAGCTGCATGTCCTCGGACAGGGTGGTCCAATTGGCGGTTCGCATGGCTGTCCCGATGGCAGGACGCCTTTCTGGCGAAGCGCCGCGCGAAGTCTCGCGGCAACGCCACTATGCCCACCAAGGGTTTCGCCTTGATGAACACGGAGCGGCCTTCAGGCGAATTCGAGGTCCACGACGCCCAGCGTGTCGAATTCCACCCGCACTGTCATCGGCCCGTCGATCCAGATCGGTGGCGTGACGGAGCCCAGGAACACCACCTGCCCCGCGCGTAGCCCGCCGAAGGCCGCCGCGCAGCCGGAACCCGCAAGCCAGGCCAGCGCCTCGAAGGGATGGCCGAGCAGGTCGGCGCCGATGCCTTCGCCGCGCAGCGCGCCCCCTACCGTCATGCGCCCGCGCGTCGCGCCAAGGTCGAGCCCCCGCCAGCCCGGCGCCGGCGCGCCGAGCACCCCCGCGGCGTGGAACACCTGGTCGGCGATCAGCGTCGGCGTACCGAGCGCGGTGAGGTCGTCATAGCGCTTCTCGACGATCTCGATGGCGGCGAACACCTCGGCCACCGCCGCGGCGGCCTCGGCGCGGGTGCAGGGGCCGGCGGGCAGGTCCGCGCCGAGCCGCAGCCCCACCTCGCATTCCACGCCCGGATTGACGAAATCCGCGAAGCGCAGCCGCGCCGGCGTGGTGTGCAGTCCGGCCGCCGGCACGAAGCCGCCCGCCGGGCCGGTCAGGCCCAGATAGGCCTGCATCTGCTTCGTCGTCGCGCCGATCTTGAACCCGGCGGGGGGCAGGGCGCCCATCGCGACGGCGACCTCCCGCTGCACGGCATAGCCGGCGGCGGCATCGGCCGGCGCGGCGGCACCCAGCGGTTGCAGGATGCCGCGCGCCTGGCGGCTGGCCAGGATGGCGGCAGCGGCTTGGCTGGTCATTCCGGGGTTTCCTCCGCCTCGTCCATCAGTGGGACTTCCACAACCGGGGGCGCAACGGCCACGCCGCGCGCCACCTCATACAACCCGACGGCGGCGGCGGCGGCAACGTTCAGGCTCTCGACGCCCGGCGCCATCGGCAGCCGCACCAACTCGTCGCAGGTCTCCCGCTGCAGGCGGCGCAGCCCGGCATCCTCGGCGCCCAGCACCAGCACCATCCGCCGGTCCCGCGCCACCGCCTCGGCCAGCGTGCGCTTGCCTTCCCCGGCCAGGCCCAGCACCCAGAACCCCGCCCGCTGCAGGGCGACGATGGCGCGGGAGAGGTTCACCTCCCGCGAGATCGGCACCAGTTCCAGCGCGCCGGAGGCCGCACGCGCCAGCGCGCCCGTCTCGGGTGGGGCGTGGCGGTCCTGCATCACCACGCAGGCGGCGCCGAAGGCGGCGGCGGAACGCAGGATGGCGCCGACATTGCGCGGGTCCGTCACCTGGTCGAGCACCAGCACCGGGCCGGGGGAGGCGGCAATCGCATCCTCCAGCGGAATCGGCGGCAGCGGCTCGGTCAGCAGGGCGGCACCCTGATGGATCGAATCCTCCGGCAGGAAGGTCTGGAAGCGGTTGCGCTCCACCCGCTCGGCGGCGAGGCGCCAGGGCTTCGGTAGCGTTTCCTCGAGTGCGGCCTCGGCATCCACCGTCAGGAACAGACGACGCGGCCGGCGGCGCGGATTGCCCAGCGCGGCGGCCACGGCGTGCAGCCCATAGAGCCAGATGGTGCCGCCCGGCGCCGCATCCCGCTGGATGGCGGCCTGGGTCGGTCGGGGTGCGCGCGGCGGCGGCGGCGCCTCGATGGTGGCGGGCTTCGGGTCATTCATCCCGCGCCGGTCGCGGCCTCGCGGCGACGCAGGTTCGGCCACGCGGGCAGGGGTTTCCCGGGAGTCCCGGGTGAATTCCCGCTGCGGCTCCCGGTATGCCTCCCGGGGAGCTTCCCTGGGCGCCTCGGCGACTGGAGCGCGCGGGCCTGGCGCGGCAAAGGAGGGCTTGCGGCCGAAGGCGCGGCTTTCCGGCTCGGCTCTCCCCCTCGGTGCCTTGCCGCCGGGTGCCTTGCCCCGACCTTGCGGTCGTTCACCGGCACGCTCCGGAGAGCGGTCAGCGCCCCGGCCGCCGGTCCGCTTGTCGGACGGCGGACGCGGCCCGGAGGATGAACGCTTGTCGGGGGGGGGGCGCTTCTCGGCAGAGGGGCGCTTCTTGAAGGCAGGGCGATCCGCCGGCTCCTCATCATGCCCGGCCAGCGCGGCATCCATGCGCTGCGCGGCGAGCCGATCACCGAGAGGTGGGGCGGCGCCAGGCCCTTTGCCGCGATGCGGCTTCTTCGGCCGTGGCTGGAAGCCGCTGTCGGGGCGCGGCGGGCGGAGCGACTCGGCGCGCGACGGCTCGGCATTCGGCCGGTCGGGGCGAGGCCGGTCGGGGCGAGGCGCACGGGGGGCGTCCGCCCGCTCACCGCGGGGCGCCGGCGCGCGCTCACCGCGCGGGGCATCAGCGCGGGGAGCCCGCGGGGCATCAGCACGGGGAGCCCGCGGGGCATCGGCGCGAGGGGCGCGCGAGGGACGTTCAGGCTTGCCGGCGCCGCGATTCTCCCCGGAAGGAGGGCGGCGTGGGCCGCGGGGGGGCGTCGTTGGGGTACGGGGCATGCGCCCATGTCGCGCGCCACCACCGCGATGTCCAGCGTTTGCGACGCCCACTCCCGTTGACATGCGCCTCTGCCTGGGGTTAGTCCCGCCCGCTCTCGCCGGTCGGCCAGGAAGACTGCGGAGGGGTGCCCGAGTGGCTAAAGGGGGCAGACTGTAAATCTGCTGGCTCGCGCCTACGTTGGTTCGAATCCAACCCCCTCCATACCTTCCCTGGCCACCGCGCTTGAGGCGCCCCCGGCACCACCGGGTGGCGCAGCGCCCTATCTTGTTGCCTCGGTGTTCCGGCGTCGCGGCGCGGGTGTAGCTCAATGGTAGAGCACCAGCCTTCCAAGCTGGCTACGGGGGTTCGATTCCCCTCACCCGCTCCACGCGCGCGGGTGGGCGGGCTTGGTGCAAGGCGCGGGACAGCAACGATGCCGGGGGCAGCCCCCGGTGACACAGCGGGAACAGGGCCATGGGCAAGGCGAAAT
>CANJXD010000265.1 GCA_947478535.1 Acetobacteraceae bacterium | reverse complement strand
GCCGGGCAGGGCCAATGCGGGCAGGGCCGCCAGCAGGGCGCGGCGGCCAGGATGATTGGACATGGTTTCCCCCGATGGCAGTCGGTGGGAGGCTAGGCGCTGACCGATCGGTCAGTCAAACACCCGGTGGCAAAGGCCTGGGCACCCGTAGCACCAGCATGGCGGACAGCAGCTGCAACGCGACCACCACGCCGATGGCGGTGCCAGCGGTAGCGCCATCCCGCAGCAGGCCGAAGGCGGCGGGCGCCAGGGCATACAGCGCCTGGTTGATCGCCTGCATCAGCGCCACCACGCGGCCGACCTCGGCGGCGGGGAATTCGGCCTGGGCGATCAGCGGCGGCAGGGACAGCAGGTTGCCGACGCCGAGGCCGAACAGCGCGCAGCCCAGCAGCAGCCAGGCGATATCGCCGCCTGCCAGCAGCAGCACCGCCCCGCCGGCGGCCTGGCAGAGGAAGGTGGCGGTGGCGGCCAGGCGCCGGCGCTCCCCGGCTGGCAGCAGCCAGGCGGTGAGGCTGCGGCCGAGCAGGGCGAAGATCGTCACCAGGCTCATCGCCAGCCCGGCGCCGCGCACCCCCATGGCGGGCACCAACAGCGAGACGAGATGCGTGACCAGCCCCATCTGGGCGAACAGCCCGATGGCGAAGGCGGCGGACAGGCCGCGAAAGCGCGCATCCCGCAGCAGGGCGCCACGGCTTCGGGCGGGTGCGGGAGGGGCGGGAGGGCGTGGCGGCGCGCCATCCGCGTGCAGGCCCAAGGCGGCGGGGTGGCGGGCCAACACCAGCCCGGCCAGCGGCCAGAGCACGGCCAGCATCAGCGCCGCGATCACGGCGCTCGCCACCCCGAATCCGTGTCCGGCGATGAGCCAGGCCCAGAGCGGCGTCATGGCAATGCCGCCGACGCTGGCGCCGTTATAGGCCATGGCCAGCGCCTTCGGCCGGTTGCGGTCGAACCAGGGGATCAGCATGGCGTTGATGGCGGCCGCGCTGCACAGCGCCCAGCCGATTCCCGTGAGGCCAGCGGCCGGTGCCAGCATCCAGGGGGCGGTCGCCCATCCCCAACCCAAAAGCCCGGCCGCGAAGGCCAGGACTCCCGTGCGGGTGACGGCGGCGATGCCGAAGCGGCGGTGCCAGTCCGGCAGATGCGCGACCAGGCCCGCGGAGACCAGGAAATGCAGGGTGACGGCGGTGGAAAGCCAGGACACTGGCCAGCCACGGCTTTCCGAGAGCGTCGCGATGTAGAGGCCGGGGCCGTAGAAGCCCGCCCCCCAGGCGAAAAAAGCGAGGCAGAAGGCCCCCGCCACGACATGCCAACCCGGGAAGACAGAGGCCGTTAACCGCATTCCCCCATGCTGGGCCGGGTCGCCCCTGCTGTGAACTGTCGCCCTGGATGCGACAGGACGTGTTGCCGCACCGCAATACGCATGCTATTGCGCCGCCGCCGCGAAAGGGGGGGAGGGGCCGCCTTCCTGCCTGAGACGCGTGCGCCGCAGACGCTCTGCCCAGAGACAGGACCGGGACCAGACCTTGGCCTCCGCAGCGATCAACGCAACTTCGGCCTCGCCCCAGGCCCCGAACCCCACCGGGCTGTCGGAGCGCTATGCGCTCGCGCTGCTCGGTATCGTGGACGATCTGCGCCAGGCCGAGCCCGGCGCGGCGGACCGCATCGCCGCCGACCTCGACCGGCTTTTCGCGCTGTGGCGCGACGATGCCGGCTTCCGGTCCTTCGTCGCCGATCCCCGCTACGACGGTGCGGAACAGAAGCGCGGCGCCTTCGCCGTGCTCGAACGCGCCGGCATCGGCACCGAGGTGCGCAACCTCATCGGTGTCCTCATCATCAACCGGCGGCTGTCTCGGCTGCCGGAAGTGGCGGCTTCCTTCGGGGGTCTGCTCGCGGCGCGCCGCGGCCAGCAGATCGCGCAGGTTTCCACCGCCCACCCGCTGTCGGATACGCAGCGCGCGCAGATCACGGCGCGCCTGACGGAAGCCGGCTATTCGGGCGTTCAGCTGCGCGAGAGCGTCGATGCCACCCTGCTTGGTGGTCTCGTCATCCGCATCGGCTCTCGCCTTTACGACAATTCGCTCAAGTCCAAGCTGCAGCGCCTGCAGTACGCCATGAAGGGGGCCGCTTAACATGGAGATCCGTCCAGCCGAGATTTCGGAGATCCTGAAGGCTCAGATCTCCGGCTTCGATGCCGAGGCGAACGTTGCCGAAGTCGGCACCGTCCTGACCGTCGGTGACGGCATTGCCCGCGTGTTCGGCCTGCAGAACGTGATGGCCGGTGAGCTGGTGGAATTCCCCGGCGCCGGCATCAAGGGCATGGCCCTGAACCTCGAGACCGACAATGTCGGCGTCGTCATCTTCGGTGACGACAAGGGCGTGAAGGAAGGCGACACCGTCTCCCGTACCGGTGAGATCGTGGACGTCGGCGTCGGCAAGGGCTTCCTGGGCCGCGTCGTTGACGCGCTTGGCAACCCGATCGACGGCAAGGGGCCGATCCAGTCGACCGCGCGCATGCGCGTCGAAGTGAAGGCGCCGGGCATCATTCCGCGCAAGTCCGTGCATGAGCCGATGCAGACCGGCATCAAGGCGATCGACGCCCTGATCCCGATCGGCCGTGGCCAGCGCGAACTGATCATCGGTGACCGCCAGACCGGCAAGACCGCCGTGATCATCGACACCATCATCAACCAGAAGGCGTCCAACGCCGCCGCTGGCGATGATGACAGCAAGAAGCTGTTCTGCATCTACGTCGCCGTCGGCCAGAAGCGTTCTACCGTCGCCCAGCTCGTCAAGACGCTGGAAGAAAACGGCGCGCTGGAATACTCGATCATCGTGGCCGCCACGGCGTCCGACCCGGCGCCGATGCAGTTCCTCGCGCCCTACACGGGGTGCACGCTGGGCGAATACTTCCGCGACAACGGCATGCATGCGGTCATCTTCTATGACGACCTGTCCAAGCAGGCTGTCTCCTACCGCCAGATGTCGCTGCTGCTGCGCCGCCCGCCGGGCCGCGAAGCCTATCCCGGCGACGTGTTCTACCTGCACAGCCGCCTGCTCGAGCGCGCTGCCAAGATGAACGACGATTTCGGCAATGGCTCCCTGACCGCGCTTCCGGTCATCGAGACGCAGGCCGGCGACGTCTCCGCCTACATCCCGACCAACGTGATCTCGATCACGGACGGGCAGATCTTCCTGGAGACGGAACTGTTCTTCAAGGGCATCCGCCCCGCCGTGAACGTCGGCCTCTCGGTCTCTCGCGTCGGCTCCGCCGCGCAGATCAAGGCGATGAAGCAGGTTGCCGGCAAGATCAAGCTGGAGCTGGCGCAGTACCGCGAAATGGCGGCCTTCGCGCAGTTCGCCTCCGACCTCGATTCGACGACGCAGGCCCTGCTCGCCCGTGGCGCGCGCCTCACGGAACTGCTGAAGCAGCCGCAGTACAAGCCGGTTCCGGTCGAGGAACAGGTGCTCTCGCTGTTCGCCGGTACGCGCGGCTACCTCGATGCGCTGCCGATCAGCAAGGTTGGCGAGTTCGAGCGTCAGTTCCTGTCGGACATCAAGGCGCGCGCGCCGGAGATCGTCGCCTCGATCCGCACGGACCGCGAGATCAAGAAGGATGTCGAGGCGAAGCTGGTCGCTTTCCTCGACGCCTTCGCCAAGTCCTTCAGCTGAGCCTGGGCACGCAGGAATAGCGAGGGGATAGCGGCGGATGGCCAGCCTCAAGGCACTGCGGGCGCGAATCACTTCGGTGAAGAGCACGCGCAAGATCACCCAGGCGATGAAGATGGTCGCGGCGGCGAAGCTTCGCCGTGCCCAGATCGCGGCCGAGGCCGCGCGCCCCTACGCCCAGCGGATGGAGCGCATGCTCGCCTCCCTCGGCGCTTCCGTGGTGAACAGCCCCGGCGCGCCGAAGATGCTGGTCGGCACGGGCAAGGACCAGGTGCATCTTCTGGTGGTGGTGACCGGTGACCGCGGCCTCGCGGGCGCCTTCAACACCAATGTCGGCCGTTTCGCCCGGGCCCGGATCCGGGAGCTGGAAGCGGCGGGCAAGACCGTGAAGGTGCTGGCGGTGGGCCGCAAGGGCGCCACCTATCTGAAGCGCGAATTCGCCAGCCGGATCGTCGGCGAGATCAGCTTCGCCGGCAAGAAGCGGGTCGATTTCACGGATGCCCAGCAGGTCTCGAACCGCGTCACGGCGATGCTCGAAGCCGGTGAATTCGATGTCTGCACGCTGTTGTTCAATGCCTTCCGCAGCGTGATCAGCCAGACGCCGACGGCGCAGCAGATGATCCCGGCGATGCTGCCGGACACCGGCACCATCTCGGCGACCGGCCCGCAGGCGCTGTATGAGTACGAACCGAGCGAGGAGGAGATCCTCGCCACCCTGTTGCCGCAGAACCTGTCGATCCAGATGTACCGCGCGATCCTTGAGAACGCGGCGGGCTTCTTCGGCAGCCAGATGACGGCGATGGACAACGCGACCCGCAATGCGGGCGAGATGATCAACAAGCTCACGCTCAACTACAACCGCACGCGACAGGCCAACATCACCAGAGAGCTGATCGAGATCATCTCCGGTGCCGAGGCGGTCTGAGGGAAAGCACGCAGCCATGAAGAACAATGTCGGCAAGGTTTCGCAGGTTCTCGGCGCGGTGGTGGACGTCCAGTTCCCCGCCGAGCTGCCCTCCATCCTGAACTCGCTCCACGTCAAGATCGAGGACCGCGTCCTCGTTCTCGAAGTGGCGCAGCACCTGGGTGAGCGCACGGTTCGCACCATCGCCATGGACACCACGGATGGTCTCATCCGCGGCGCCGATGTCGTCGATACGGGCGCGGGCATCTCCGTGCCGGTCGGCGTGGGCACGCTGGGCCGTATCATGAACGTCATCGGCGAGCCGATCGACGAGCGTGGCCCGGTGCCGCACGACAAGACCTACACCATCCACCGCGACGCCCCGCTGTTCGAGGACCAGGCGACCTCCGCCGAAATCCTGGTGACCGGCATCAAGGTGGTTGACCTGCTGGCCCCCTACCTGAAGGGCGGCAAGATCGGCCTGTTCGGCGGCGCCGGCGTGGGCAAGACCGTGACCATCCAGGAGCTCATCAACAACATCGCCAAGGCGCATGGCGGCGTGTCCGTCTTCGCCGGCGTGGGTGAGCGGACCCGCGAGGGCAACGACCTCTACCACGAGATGTGCGACGCCGGCGTCATCAAGCTGAATGATGGCAATACGGACGGCTCCAAGGTCGCGCTGGTCTATGGCCAGATGAACGAGCCGCCGGGCGCCCGCGCGCGCGTCGCGCTGTCCGGCCTCTCGGTCGCGGAGTATTTCCGCGACGAGCAGGGCCAGGACGTGCTGTTCTTCATCGACAACATCTTCCGCTTCACCCAGGCGGGCGCGGAAGTCTCGGCGCTGCTGGGCCGCATTCCCTCCGCGGTGGGCTATCAGCCGACCCTGGCGACCGACATGGGCGCGCTGCAGGAACGCATCACCTCCACCAAGAAGGGGTCGATCACCTCGGTGCAGGCGATCTACGTGCCGGCGGACGACCTGACCGACCCGGCGCCGGCCACCTCCTTCGCGCACCTTGACGCGACGACCGTTCTGTCGCGCTCGATTGCGGAAATGGCGATCTTCCCGGCGGTGGACCCGCTGGACAGCACGAGCCGCGCGATGGACCCGCGGATCGTGGGCGAGGAGCACTACAACACCGCCCGCGAAGTGCAGAAGATCCTGCAGACCTACAAGTCCCTGCAGGACATCATCGCCATCCTCGGCATGGATGAGCTGTCGGAGGAGGACAAGCTGATCGTGGCGCGCGCGCGCAAGATCCAGCGCTTCCTCTCCCAGCCCTTCCACGTCGCGGAAGTGTTCACCGGCACGCCGGGCGTTTTCGTGAAGCTGGAGGACACGGTCCGCAGCTTCGCCGCGATCTGCGCCGGCAAGTACGACCACCTCCCGGAAGCCGCCTTCTACATGGTGGGCACGATCGAGGAGGCCGTGAAGAAGGCCGAGACGCTCAAGGCTGCCGCCTGAGGCAGGGTGACTGAACGCCTGGTTCCGGCATTCGCCGGGACCGGGCGCCACGCCCGCCCCCTTTCGGGCGGGTCTCATGACTGAGGACTGGGTTCCCCCATGGCCACCTTCCAGCTTGAACTCGTCTCCCCGGAAAAGCTCCTGCTGAGCCGCGCCGTCGACATGGCCGTGCTGCCGGCGGCTGAGGGCGATATGGGTGTGCTGCCCGGCCACTCGCCGGTCATCGTCACCCTCAAGGGCGGCGTCATCGCCGTGACCGAGAATGGCCAGGTGACGGAGCGTCTGTTCGTCGCCGGCGGCTTTGCCGAGGTGACTCCGGACCGCTGCACGGTGCTGGCCGATGAAGCAACGCCGGTTGCCCAGCTTTCCAAGGCCGCCGCCGAAGCCCGCCTGCTTGCCGCCGAGGCCGCCTATGCCCAAGTGCCCGCCGGCAGCACGGTGGACAAGGCCGATGCGGCGCTGACCAAGGTGCTGTCCGCCCGCGCCATGGTCGCGGCCGCCGAAGCCGCCTGATTTCGGCGCTTTCCTATTCCGAAAGGCCGCCCCGCCCGCGCGGGGCGGCCTTTCGTGTTTTCAGGACGCTTGAATCCGGCGCCCTGGCGCCGAAGATAGGGGCGGCACGCCCCGGTCCGGGCGGCAGCCCGGGGGCATCGATTGATGAAGCATTGGCACTTCGAGGATGTGGCCTGGGACAGCTTCGACCCGGCGCGGCTCGACCCCGGTGTTGTGCCGCTGGTGAAGGCGGCGGCGATGGTCGAGCGCAATGCGGCGGACTACGTCACCTATCTCACCCGCGTCTTTGCCGATGACCCCGCCTTCCAGGCCGCCGTCGAGCATTGGGGGGTGGAGGAGACGCAGCATGGGGATGCGCTCGGCCGCTGGGGCATGCTGGCCGATCCCGGCTGGAGCTTCGAGGAGGCCTTCGCCCGCTACCGCGCCGGCTACCAGATCGATATCCGCGCCGATGCCTCCATCCGCGGGTCCCGCACTGGGGAGCTGATCGCGCGCTGCATGGTGGAGACCGGGACCAGCAGCTACTACACCGCGCTGGCGGAGGCGACGGATGAGCCGGTGCTGAAGCAGGTCTGCCGCCTGATCGCGGCGGATGAATACCGGCACTTCAAGCTGTTCTACGACCACATGAAGCGCTACCTCGCGCGGGAGAACCTCTCCTTCCTCCGGCGGCTGAAGGTGGCGGCCGGGAGGATCGGCGAAAGCGAGGATGATGAACTCGCCTATGCCTTCCACTGCGGGAATGAGGATGTTTCCATCCCCTATTCCCATGACCGCTGCATCGCCGGCTATATGAGCGGCGCCATGGGTTATTATCGGTTCCGGCATATCGAGCGGGGCATGGGGATGGTCTTCAAGTCGATCGGACTGGAACCGCGCGGCAGGCTGGCCGGGCTCGCGGCGCGGGCCGCCTGGGCGCTGCTGCAATGGCGGCGGGACCGGCTGCGCCAGGGGCTGGCCCGCGGTGCCGCGACGCGGGGAGCGCGGCCAACGCCCGTGGCAGCGGCCTGAGCCTGCACCTCCGCCGACGGAGCCTCGCCCCCGCCCTTCTCACGCCGTTCCTCCCGCGCGCGGCGACGGCGCAGATCTTCACGCCCGAGAGCGCGCCGGATCGCCCGCTGGCGGAAATCGCGCAGGGCCGCGGCCTGTCCTATGGCTGCGCCGTCACCGGCAAGCTGATCGAGGAGGAGCCGGATTTCGCCACCCTCGTCGCCCGGGAAGCCGCGAT
>CANJXD010000264.1 GCA_947478535.1 Acetobacteraceae bacterium | reverse complement strand
GCGCAAGATCGTCACCCACAGCGAGACGACCTTCATCGAGGGCGGCAAGGCGGCGGCGACCCCGCTGCGGCTGTTCGGCGCCGCCGCCGTACTCACGAATCCCTGGGCCGGGCGCGGCTTCGTGGAGGACCTGAACCCCGAAATCCGCGCCATCGCGCCGATCCTCGGCCAGATGCTGACGGAGGAAATCCTCCGCATGACCGGCGGTGGCGAGGCGGTGGAGGGCTATGGCAAGGCCGCCGTGGTCGGCACCTCGGGCGAGGTCGAACACGCCTCCGCGCTGATCCACACCCTGCATTTCGGCAATATCTATCGCCGCACGGTGGATGCGCGCAGCTACCTGTCCTTCACCAATTTCCGCGGCGGGCCGGGCACGCCCATCGTCATCCCGCTGATGGACAAGCACGATGCCGGGCGGCGGTCCCACTACCTGACCGTCCACTTCACCATTCCCGATGCGCCGGCACCGGATGAAATCGTCGTGGCCCTTGGCGCGTCCATCGGTGGGCGGCCGCATCACCGCATCGGCGACCGCTACCAGGACCTGAAGGAACTCGGCGATACGCAGGGCTGAAGGCGATGCCCTTCGCACCCTCCCCCATCGCCTTCCGCCGCGCTGGTCCAGGGGGCACTCCAAGCCCCGCGCTGGTGCTGCTGCATGGCGTCGGGCTCGACAGCTCGGTCTGGGGGCCGCAGATCGAGGCGTTCCGCGCGACGCACGACGTGATCGCGCCGGACATGCTCGGCCATGGTGGCAGCGACCTGCCGCCGGAAGCGCCCGCCCTGGCGGATTACAGCGGTGCCGTGCTGGGGCTGCTGGACGCGCTGGGCATCGAATGCGCGGCCGTCATCGGCCATTCCATGGGGGCGATGATCGCGCTGGACCTGGCGCTGCGCCACCCCGCGCGGGTCAGCCACGTCGTCGCGATGAATGCGGTGTTCCGACGGTCCCCGGCGCAGCGGGCGGCGGTGCAGGCGAGGGCCGCAGATCTCGCCGGGATCGGTGATGCCGCGAGTTCCGCCGCCACCATCGCGCGCTGGTTCGGGGACCCCATCCCGCCCCGGCTGGCCGACGCCGCCGCGCAGTTGCGTCAGTTGCTGGCCGCCGTCGACCGCGAAGGCTACGCGCGCACCTATCGGCTGTTCGCCGCCGTGGATGACGCCCACGCGGAGGCGCTGCCGCGCCTCGCCATGCCGGCGCTGTTCCTGACCGGGGAGCTGGACCCGAATTCCACCCCCGCCATGTCCCACGCCATGGCCGCGCTCGCGCCCCGGGGCCGCGCGGAAGTGCTGCCAGGAGAACGGCACATGATGACGATGGTCTCGCCGGAGACCGTCAATGACAGCCTGCGGCGGTTCCTGGCGTAGCGCCTCTACTGGGGCTCGATCCCCGCCTCCACAGCGATGGGCGCCCAGGCCGCGTATTCCTCGCGCAGCACGCGGGCGGTGGTGGGGCCATCGACATAGATCTTCTCGAAGCCCTGCGCGTTGAACAGCGCCTCCAGCGAGGCGTCCGCCACCACCGCCGCGAGTTCGGCGGAGAGGCGCTGCATCACGGCATCCGGCACGCCGCGGGGTGCGGTCAGCAGGTAGCGGATATTCGCGTCATAGCCGCGCACGCCCTGTTCTTCGAAGGTCGGCACCTGCGGCGCCAGGCGGCTGCGCGTGGGGCCGGCAACGCCGAGGACGAGCATCTGGCCATCCCGCAGGAATTCCGTGACGGACCCCAGAGTCAGGATGGCGGAGGCGACATTGCCGGAGATCACATCCGTCATCGCCTGGGCCGTGCCGCGATAGGGCACATGCGTCAGCCGGATGCCGGCGAGCTTGGCCAGCAACTGCCCGGCGAAATGGTTGGCGGAACCGACGCCGGCGGAGGCGTAATCGATCTTCTCCGGCTCCGCCTTCGCCGCCGCCAGGTATTCGGCGAAGCTGCGATAGGGGCTGCGGCGCCCGACCACGAGAACGATCGGCGCCACCGCCACCATGCCGATCGGGGAGAAATCCCGCAGCGGGTCGAAGCCCAGTTGCCGGAAGATCAGCGGATAGGTGGCGATGTTGTTACCATTCATCAGCAGCGTATGGCCATCGGCCGGCGCGCGGGCCACGGCCTCGCTGCCGATGGCGCCACCGCTGCCGGCGCGATTCTCCACCACCACGGGCTGGCCAAGGCGCGGCGTCAGCCGTTCCGCCAGCGCGCGGGCCACGGCATCCGTGCCGCCCCCCGCGGGGAAGGGCACGACGATACGGATGGGGCGGCTGGGCCAGGGGGCCTGCGCCAGCGCCGGCGTGGCCAGGGCCGCGAACGGCGCCGCCACCATGACGCGGCGGCCGAAGGGATAAAGGGTCGGGGACGACATGGGCGACCTGTCCTTGCGTGACGGTGGGCCGGGCGGCGCGGTTGATATTATGGCATACCAAAGCACCCCCCCCTGTCAATCACGCGCCGGCTTGCCCAGACTATCCGCCCAAGCAGCACAGGGGCGCCGATGCCGTCGGAGGGGATGTCGATGCGGGTGGATCGCAGCGGGAAGACGCTGCGGGAACTCGCCACCGAGAAGATGCGCGATGCCATCCTGTCCCTGCACCTCAAGCCCGGGGACCGGCTGGTGGAGCGCGACCTCTGCGCCCAGCTCGGCGTCAGCCGGACCGTGGTGCGGGAAGTGCTACGGCACCTGGAGGCGGAGGGGCTGGTGGATGCGCAAGGCCATCGCCCGACCGTCGCGCGGCCGACCCCGGACCAGGCCGTGCAGATCTACGAAATTCGCGCGCAGTTGGAAGGCATGGCGGCGCGGGCCTGCGCGGGGGCTCGCGATGCGGCGCTGGCGGAGGCGCTGGATGCGGCGCTGGCCGGCATCCGCGCGGCCTATGCGGCGCCGGACCTGCCGGCGGTGCTGCGGGCGACGCAGGAGTTCTACCGGCTGCTGTTCACCGGCGCGGGGCGGGATATCGCCTGGTCGATCGTCTGCTCGCTCAACGCCCGCATCACCCATCTGCGGGCCATGACCATCGCGACACCGGGGCGGGCGGAGACGGGGCCGGCGCGGATGGCGCGGATCGTGGCGGCGATCCGGGAGGGTGATGGCGATGCGGCGGCGGCGGCCTGCGCCGCGCATGTCGGCGATGCCTCGGGCATCGCGCGGGGGCTGCTGGCGGAGGAGGGATAGGGCAATTTCAAGTCAGGCGGATACGCCTGACGTCTCGGAAAATGCGTTGAAACACGGCGCTGGGGCGGCCGGGGAAGGCGCCCTCTCCCCCAATTTGTCATGGGGGAGAGGTTTGCGCCTGTGACGGAGGGTGTTCTTCAAACCGCGAAGCCCCCCCTCACCCCACCCTCTCCCCCCCTGCGGGGGGCGAGGGCTTTTCGGGCAAAGGAGGTC
The DNA here is from genome assembly GCA_947478535.1 of Acetobacteraceae bacterium. Next base: position 4,400 of record CANJXD010000264.1, on the reverse strand, counting down.
GGCGCGGGGCCTACAGGCCGGCCTGGGACACGAACTTCGTGTTGAGATACGCCTCGATGGCCTCGGAGCCGCCCTCGGAGCCGTAGCCGCTGTCCTTCATGCCGCCGAAGGGCACTTCCGGCAGCGCAAGGCCGAGGTGGTTGATGGTCATCATGCCGCTCTCGACGCGGGAGGCGATGGCGTTCGCCGTCTTCGCGCTGCGCGTGAAGGCGTAGGAGGCCAGGCCGAAGGGAAGCCGGTTGGCTTCCTCCACCACTTCGTCGAGGTCGGTGAAGGGCGCGATCATGGCGACGGGGCCGAAGGGCTCCTCATTCATCATGCGGGCCTCCTTGGTCAGGCCGGTGATGACGGTGGGCTGATAGAAATAGCCCTTGTTGCCGATCCGCTCTCCGCCCGTATGCACCGTGGCGCCGCGCTGGCGGGCATCGGCGACCAGGTCTTCCACCCAGGGCACGCGCCGGTCATGCGCCAGCGGGCCCATCTGCGTATCCGCGTCCATCCCGGCGCCGACCTTGAGCGAGGCGGCGATGGCGGTGAAGCGTTCCACGAAGGGGGCGAACAGCTTTTCCTGCACGAGGAAGCGCGTCGGCGAGACGCAGACCTGGCCGGCATTGCGGAACTTGGCCCCGGCCAGCGTACGCGCCGCGAGCTCGAGATCCGCATCGTCGAAGACGATCGCCGGCGCATGGCCGCCGAGTTCCATCGTCACCCGCTTCATATGCGCGCCGGCCAGCGCCGCGAGGTGCTTGCCGACGGGGGTGGACCCCGTGAAGGTCACCTTGCGGATGACGGGGTGCGGGATGAGGTATTCGCTGATCTCGGCCGGCACGCCGAAGACCAGGTTCGCCACACCCGCGGGCAGGCCCGCATCGGCGAAGGCGCGGATCAGCGCGGCGGGGGCGGCCGGGGTTTCCTCCGGCGCCTTGACGATGATGGAACAGCCCGTGGCGATGGCGGCGGACAGCTTGCGGACGACCTGGTTGATCGGGAAGTTCCAGGGCGTGAAGGCGGCGACGGGGCCGACCGGTTCCTTCACGACGAGCTGGTAGATGCCCTCGCCGCGGGCCGGGATGACGCGGCCATAGGCGCGGCGGCTTTCCTCGGCGAACCAGTCGATGATATCGGCCGCCGCCATGGCTTCCATCTTCGCCTCGGCCAGCGGCTTGCCCTGTTCGAGCGTCATCAGCCGCGCGACCTCATCGGCCCGCCCGCGGAAGATGTCCGCCGCCTTCCGCATCAGCTTCGAGCGGTCATAGGCCGAGACCTTCTTCCACACGGCGAAACCCTTGGCGGCGGCGGCGAGCGCCTCGTCGAGGTCATCCTTGGAGGCATGGGCGACGGTGCCCAGCACTTCCTCGGTCGCGGGGTTGAGGACCGGGATGGAACGCCCGGCGCGGGCGGCGCGCCACTGGCCATCGATGAAAAGCTGGACATCGTCGTACATGCGCGTCTCCTCGGGCGCCCTTCACTGGGGCGCGATGCGTGATCTGGCGGGGCGCAAACTGCCACAGCAGGGCGCGAGGGGGAACGGGGGGTCCCCCGGCCGCCGCTCAGCCCTGGTCGAGCCGTCCGAACAGCGTCGCGAAGCGGTCCACCACGGCGCGGTCGGAACAATGCTTGTCCATGTAGACGAAGCCGCCCGCCTGGATCCGGCCCCAGGCTTCCTCATCCTGGTAGAGCCAGGCCAGCGCCTCGGCGATCGCGCGCGGATCATCCGCCACGGCGACATCGACGCCGTGCTGCAGGTCCATCCCCTCCGCCGCGACCGAGGTGGCGATGCAAGGCAGGCCATGGGCGAGGCTGTCGAAGACCTTGCCCTTCACCCCCGCGCCAAAGCGCAGCGGGGCCACCATCAGCTTGCGCTGGCCGAGATAGAGCGAGAGGTCCGGGATGAAGCCTTCCAGCACGATATCGGCGGCGGCGAGTTCGTGGAAACTGTCGGGCATATGGCTGCCGGCGATGTGGAACACCACGCCGGGCAGCAATTGCCGCATATGCGGCATCACGTCCTGGACGAAGAATTCCACCGCATCGACATTCGGCGTGTGGCGATAGCCGCCGAGGAAGGTGATGCCCTGGCGTTCCGCGAAGGGCGTCGTCGGCCGGCGGATCGGCACGACCCAGGGGATGACGTTGATGTGGCTCTCATCCACCATCCCGGCGAGGTAGCTGGCCTCATGCTCGGAATGGACGATCACCTGATCGACCATGCCGATCGCGCCCAACTCGCGCGCCTTCATCTCGCCGGCCTTACGGGAAACCTCGGCCGAGCCGGTGACGGCGGCTTCGCGCTCCATCCGCAGATGGTGCAGGTCCGCCACCGAATAGATCAGCTTCGCATCCGGCATCGCCGCGCGCACGACGCCCGCGTATTTGAAGGCGTTGACGTAGCGGTGGAGATAGACGGCATCGAATTCGGCGCCGCGCTTGCGGATGACTTCCTCCACCGACCAGTACCAGGGCGCGTGCAGGCATTCCACGCCCATGCTCTGCAAGGCTTCAGTGATGCCGCCGAGATGCGCCATATTGTCCGACGGCACGAAGGTGATCTTGGCGCCGAGCTTCTGCATCGCCCGCATATGCGCGACCGCGGCGACGGAGCCGGCATCCTCCTGCGGCGTCGGAGTCGTCTCATCGATGAACAGGATGCGGCGAGTGACACCGCGTTCCTTCTCCAGTTCCGGCTCCAGCCCGTTGAGGCGGTGCGCCATCAGCACATCCCGCCAGCGGTCGAAGAACTTGCGACCATTGACGATCTGGTACCGCTTGGCGCCCGTCCCCTTCACATCCGTGCCGCTGGTGATGCCCTCATGGTGGATCAGGGCGGAAAGCGGCTGGTAGAAGGTGCGGAGCCCGGCCTTGCGGATGCGGAAGGCGAGATCCGTATCCTCATAATAGGCGGGGCTGTAGTGGGTATCGAAGCCGCCCAGCCCATCGAACAGCGCCTTCGGCACCATGATGGAGGCGCCGGAGACGTAATCGGCCTCCCGCAGGTAGCTGATGCGCGGGTCATCGGCCTGGGCGCCGCGGCCGTAGTTCCAGCCATCCCCCATCCGCCAGATGATGCCGCCGGCTTCCTGCACCGTCCCATCCGGGAACAGCAGCTTGGAGCCGACGAGCCCGGCATCCGCATGCTCCGCGAAGGTGTCACGGAGCGCGTCGAGCCAGCCTTCATGCACTTCGGTGTCGTTGTTCAGGAACAGCAGATAGCGCCCGCGCGCCGCCGCCGCGCCGTTGTTGCAGGAGAAGATGAAGCCGCCATTACGCGGATTGCGGAGGTAGCGGACAGCGCCGGAGACGACGGCCGGCAGGAACAGGGTTTCATCCGGCGACCAGTCATCGACGACGATCACCTCGAACGGCGTGCGCGGCAGCGCCTTCAGGATGGAGGCGAGGCACTGATAGGTGTAGGCGAACTTGCCATAGACCGGGATGATGACGCTGACCTCGGGCTCCGCGCAGTCCGGGAAGGACAGGCGTGGATACCGCTTCAGGACATCCTGCAGGATCTCCCCCAGCCGGTCGGAATAGGAGAAGGCGAGGTCGAGCACCGCCTCGCCCCGGCTTTCGCCGGCCTGTTCGCTCATCTCGGCATAGCGGGGCAGCAGCTTGCCAAGCACGCCCATGACCGGGCCGAGCAGGTCGCGCAGTTGCGCCGTGGTGGTCGCGGCTTCCGCCTTTTCCTCGACGCGCGGCAGCAAAGCGAGGAAATCATCCCAGCCGATCGGCGGCTTTTCGGCATCGAAGATCAGCGGGGAATTCTGCAGGTCGTCATCCTGCCCGGTGATGCGCATGTGCAACACATGGCGCGCCGAGGTCAGCAGGTGCTGGGGCATCGGCAGGTTGAAGCCGCAGACCAGCCCGGGCGGGCCGCCGGCGCTGACATCGGGGCGGTAGATATCGGCCCGCAGCCGCAGGATCAGTTGTGCGCCATCCCACAATTCGACCGAAACCGGCTCATGCGGGCGGGCGGGGTCCAGCGCCCAGCCCCAGACATGGGTGTCGCTCCACCCCTCCACCGCGCCATGCGGCAGAGAGGGCGGCGCCACGGGCAGCGGAGCGATTGCCTCGGGCGGCACGGCGATGACCTCCGCCGGAGGTGTCTCTGCCGCGGTCACCGGAGGCAACCCGGCCTCGGCCTGTTCCACGATGGCGTCCGACGAATCCATCATCGCCTCCGGCGAAGCCTGCTCATCCCCCGCAACATCGGGGGCCGCCGGGCCGCGCGCGAGGGTGCGGCTGCGCGTGGCGGCACGGCTCACGATAGCGGCGCGATCTGGAAGGACCAGAGCGCCACGCCCAATCTCCGCTGGTCATTGCTCAGAGTCTGTCTCCGATCATCCCTTTGGATTGCATAGTTTCCTGACCATGAGCCTGATCGATGCCATCCGCAGGAAGGC
>CANJXD010000263.1 GCA_947478535.1 Acetobacteraceae bacterium | reverse complement strand
TCGCCTCGCCGAGATAGGTGCGGTTGCTGAGCACCCGATACACATCGCTCTTGGTGAAGGCGCGGCCGCGCTTCGTGGTGGCGCCCTCGGCGCGCAAGGCCTGCACGAGCTTCGTGCCGGATTCCGTCTCGATGAACCCCTCGAAGATCCGGCGCACCAGCGCCGCTTCCGCGTCATTCACCACCAGCTTGCGATCCCGCGCGTCGTACCCGAGCGGCACGAAGCCGCCCATCCAGATCCCGCGCGCCCGTGACGCCGCCACCTTGTCGCGGATGCGCTCGCCAATGACCTCGCGTTCGAACTGGGCGAACGAAAGCAGGATGTTCAGCGTCAGCCGCCCCATGCTGGTCGTCGTATTAAAGCTTTGCGTGACCGACACAAACGTCACGTTGTTGGCGTCGAAGACTTCCACCAGCTTCGCGAAATCCATCAGCGCGCGCGACAGGCGATCGATCTTGTAGACTACGACTACATCGATGAGGCCGCGCTCGACATCCGCCAGCATGCGGCGCAATGCCGGCCGCTCCAGCGTGCCGCCAGAGACGCCGCCATCATCATAGCGGTCCGGTACCAGCACCCAGCCCTCGGAGCGCTGGCTGGTGATGTAGGCTTCACATGCCTCGCGCTGCGCATCGAGCGAGTTGAACTCCATGTCGAGGCCTTCCTCGCTCGACTTCCGCGTGTACACGGCGGCGCGGATTTTCCGGACCGTCGCCGGCATCGCGGGGTCAGCGGCTGGCTTGCGCTTCATGCCGCGGCCCTCCGGTTCTTCAGGCCGAAGAACAGCCAGCCATTCCAGCGCGTGCCGGTGATTGCCCGCGCGATTGAGGACAGCGACTGATAAGGGCGACCCTGATATTCGTACCCGTCGTGCAGCACGGTCACGCTGTGCTCGACGCCCTGGTACTCACGAATGAGCCGCGTGCCGGCGATCGGCTTGTCGTCGCCGCGGATGCGCCGCAGGACGGGATTGCCGCCGTCGAGTTGTTCGCCCAGGGCCTCGAGGCGCTGGATCGTCTCGGGCTTCAGGCCGCCATACGCCAACTCTTGTATGCGGTAAGCGAGCCGGCTTTCGAGAAAACGCCGATTGTAGGGCGGCGGCTCGGCGGCAAAAAGTTCCCGCCATTGCTGCTTGAGGTCCGGCGTCGCGGTGGTCTTGAGTGCCGCCAGCCGGCCCAGCACGTCGGCCGGCGGGATGGCGGGGATGGTCGGCGCTGTTGGCGCGGCAGATTTGGCTTTGCGTGTCATGCGAGTCTCCGTTTGGTGCGGATCGCATGCGCTACCAGAACCGCCGCGCCGAATACTCGACGAATTGGTGGAACGTGCTCGACTGGGCGAAGATCGGCGCCCGCTACGACGCCGCCGGTGCCAGGACCCTGACGGTCTAGAGCAATTTCCGATCAGATGGAATCATCTGATCGGAATTCTTGCCCTGGAAACAATGAGTTATAGAGCACTATCCGTCCGAACGTACGGATAGTGCTCTAGCCCCTGATCGATCCGCCCGGATCGATCCGACGGTCACCCTGAGCCGCGTGGCGCGCTATTGCTTCAGTCCGGCGCCCGCCACGCTCTTGATGAAGGCCCGTTGCAGGAAGACGTAGACGATGATGATCGGCGCCACGGCCAGGGTGGCGGCGGCCATCAGTTGCGGCACGTCGGTGCCGTAGCGGTCATCCTGCAGCAGCGCGAGGCCGAGCGAGAGCGTGCGCATATGCTGGCTCTCGGTCGCCACCAGCGGCCAGAGCAGGCTGTCCCACTCGCCCAGGAAGCGCAGGATGCCGAGCGAGACCAGCGCGGGTACATGGAGCGGCACGACGATCTGGAACAGGATGCGCCACTCGCTCGCGCCGTCGATGCGCGCGGCGTCGATCAGCTCGTCCGGCGTGTCCTTGAAGGCCTGGCGCATCATGAAGATGCCGAAGCTGCTGACGGCGAAGGGCAGGATCAGCGCGGCATAGGTGTTCAGCCAGCCGAGCTGGCGGACGATGATGTATTGCGGGATGAGGATGACGATGAAGGGCACCATCATCGTCGCGACGATGCCGGCGAAGATCGCGTCGCGCCCGGGGAAGCGATACTTGGCCAGGGCGAAGCCCGCCAGGATGGAGAAGAACAGGTCGAGCACCGTGATGGCGCTGGAGACGAACAGGCTGTTGAGGAAATAGCGGCCGAGCGGCACGCGCTCGAACACCTGGCCCAGATTCTGGAGCAGGTTGGACTGTGCGGGGATCCACCAGGGCGGGTTGGTGAAGACCTGGTCGTGCGACTTGAAGGCCGTCAGCACCATCCACAGCAGCGGCAGAACGATCGCCGCGCAGACGATGATGAGCAGCAGGTGGATCACCGCCGTCTGAAGGCGCGCCCGCCCGCGCGCGGCCGCGCCGTTCATGTCCGGCTCCGCAGCAGGCGGAACTGCACCAGGGTCAGCACCAGCAGGGCGGCGAACATCATCATGGCCATCGCCGAGGCATAGCCCATGCGATTGAAGCCGAAGCCGACTTCGTAGATCAGGAAGGGCAACACCTTCGTCGCATCGGCCGGACCGCCGCCGGTGAGCGCGTAGATCAGGCTGAAGGCCTGCGAGGTGCGGATGACCGAGACCACGCAGACGAACAGCAGGAAGGGCCGCAGCAGCGGCAGCGTCACATGGCGGAAGATCGCGAAGCCGCGCGCCCCGTCGATCCGCGCCGCCTCATACAGCGAGGACGGAATCGCCTGCAGCCCCGCGAGGAAGATCACCATGTAGTAGCCGACATTCTTCCACAGGCTGGTGATGATCAGTGCCGGCATGGCGAGGGTGCTGTCGTTCAGCCACTGCCAATGGCCGAGGCCGAGCGGTTCCGTCACCATCAGCGCGAGGCCGCCGATCGGCGCATAGACCACGCGCCACAGCATCGCGACCACGACCATCGAGAGCACGACGGGTGCGAAGATGATCGCCTGGTAAAGGCCGCGGGCCTTCAGCCGTCGGTCCAGCAGAATCGCGAGGCCGAGCGCGAGCGGCAATTCGATGCTGAGCACGCCGAAGGTGTAGTAGGCGGTGACGCGCACCGAATGCAGGAAGGTGGTGTCGCTCAGCAGCCGCTCATAATTGCGGAGCCCGATGAAGCGCTGCGGGCCGATCAGGTCCCACGACGTGAGGCTGACCCAGAAGGCGTTGCCGACCGGGTAGATCAGGAAGACGGCGAAGAAGACCAGGACGGGGGCGAGCATCAGATAGGCGATGCCCACCTGGCTGTGCACGCCCCGGCGGCGCCGGGGCGGTGTCTCCGTCCCCGCCATGGTCAACCTTCCAGCAGCCGGTCCACGTCGCGCGCGAGATCCGGCATCACCTGCTCCGCCCGGTCGCCATTGGCCGAGATGCGATCATAGCTGCGCGCAACCGCGGCCGAGAGCTCGGCGAATTTCGGCGTGGCCGGCATCGGCTTGCCGATGCGCAGATCCGCCAGGAAGGTGTCGAGATAGGGCATGGACTGGATGCCGGGGTCGGTCGCGGAGCCCTTCCAGGGCTGCATGAAGCGCGCCTGGTTGAGCCACAGGGCGCGGTTCTCCGGCTTCTGCGTCATATGCGCGACGAACTGCCACGTCTCCTTGGGCAGGCGTGAGCGTGCGCTGACCATCCACAGCCAGGTGTTGAGCCGTGTGGCGGGCTGGCCATCGCGGAATTGCGGCAAGCGTGCGATTCCATAGACGCCATCGCGGAAGTTCACCGCCGGGTACTTGTCCTCCAGCGCCGGAGCGAGCCACAGCCCGGCATTGATCATCGCCGCGCGGCCTGCGCCGAAATCGTCGATCGGGTTGATGGTCGGCGCGAGGCCGAGCGCACTGATCCTGCTGCCGTGATAGGTGTCATGCAGATAGCGGAAGGCGGCGAGGCCGCGCGCGTTGTTGAAGCCATTGGCGGTGCCGTTCGCGTTCAGGAAATCCACGCCGAGCTGCGGCAGCAGCGTGCCCCAATAGTAGAAATGCGAGGGCCGCGTGCGCGCCAGCCACGACCAGCCGGCGCGTGTCATGCGCCCACTGCTGTCGCGCTTCACCAGCGCCTTGCCCATCTCCGTCACTTCGTCCCAGGTGCGCGGCGGGCGCTCGGGGTCGAGCCCGGCTTCGCGGAAAAAATCCTTGCGATAATACATCGAGATGGAGGCCATATCCATCGGGATGCCATAGAGCTGGCCGTTGACGATGCAGCCATCGAGCACGCCCGGCTCATAGGCGGCGATCAACTCGGCCTGGGTGCGGAAGCCGAAGGCGGTGGGATCCACCGGCGTGATCATGCGGCGATAGACGTAGTTCGGCAGGTTGCTGTCGCCCACCGACACCAGGTCCGGCCCGCCCGAGCCGCCGGCCCAGGAGGTGAGGATGCGTAGCTCATTCTGGTTCGTGTCGTAGTCGAAATGCGCCACGTCCACGCCGGTTGCCTGGCGGAAGCCGGGGACCATCTCGTTCACGAGACGGATTCGCGTGGGGAAGCTGTGGCCCCAATAGGTGATCTGCCGGTTCTGCGCGCCGGCGCGGCGCGGCGCGGCCAGGGTGCTGGTTGCGGCGCCAAGGCCGACCATCAGGCTGCGTCGGGACATCTGGGTCATGGCATGGTCCTTTCCGTTCGTTCCGGTGTCTTGCATCGGGGCGTCTCAGCGGCCGACAGCATAGGCCATGCGCCGTGGATCGGCGGCGCCGCGCACGGTGCCGCCGGTGAAATCATACCGCACGGCGCAGACGCCGCCGGCGAGCGCCGCACGGACCGGCCAGAGCTCCACCACATGCCCCCGCTGCGCGAGGGCCTCCGCGAGGCCCGCCGGCGCATCGGCTTCGAGCTTGAGCGCACGCGGGCGATAGGCCTGCGGGTCCTCGGTGGCCGGCACGGCGTAGCTCGCCCAGCGTGGCGTCTCGACCGCGGCCTGCATATCCAGGCCCTGGTCGATATGGCCGACCAGGAATTGCAGCATCGCCTGGGTCTGCACATCGCCGCCCGGCGTGCCGCAGGGCATTACGCCCGCCTCATCCAGCACGATGGCGGGGCTTGGCGTCAGGCGCGGGCGCTTGCCGGGCAGGATGCTGTTGGGATCGGTGGGGTCGAGCGAGGCCTGCAACCCGCGGTCCGAGGGCGCGAAGCCAAGCCCTGGCACCAGCGGCGTCAACAGCATGGTGCTGTCGCTCGGCGTGGCGGAGAAAGCGTTGCCCGCGCCATCCACCACGCAAACATAGGTGGTGTCGGGCGAGGTCCGCTCAAGCATCGGCCCCGCGGCTTCGAGGTCGGCGGCGTGGTTTGGGTCGATCCGCGCGCGCTGCGCCGTGGCGTGGGTGGCGGAGAGCAGGCGCGCCAGCGGCACGGCGACGAAATCGGGATCGCCATAGTGGCGGTTGCGATCGGTCAGCGCCAGCTTCACGGCCTCGATCATGGCGTGCGCCGATGCCGCGGCGTCCATGGCGTGCAGCGGCAGCCCGTCCAGGATCGTCAGCATCTGCAACAGGGCCGGTCCCTGGCACCAGGGGCCGCAGGAGAACACCCGGCGGCCGCGATACGGGACGGCGAGGGCGGCTCCCTCCTGTACGGCGAAACCGTGCAGATCCTCGGTGGCGAGGAAGGCGCCGATCTCCTGCGCGAAGCGGCCGATCTGCGTGGCGATCTCACCCTTGTAGAAGGAGTCCCGCGCGGCCTGGATGCCGTGTTCGCGCGTCCCGCCCGCCGCGCGTTCCGCCGCGACGAGCCGGCGCAGCGTGGTGGCGAGTTCCGGCTGACGGATCGGCGCGCCCTCCGCCGGGACCTCGCCGTCGGGCAGGAAGACCGCGCGCGTGCTGGGAAAGCCGCGCAGCACGGCGGCGGCGTCGCGCAGGTTCTTGCGGATGAAGTAGTTGGCGGCGAAGCCCTGCTCGGCCAGCTCGATCGCCGGGCCCAGCACCTCCGCGGCAGTCATCGTGCCGTGCAGGCGGAGTGTGGTGAGCCAGGCATCCACCGCCGCGGGCACCACCCAGCGCCCGGGCCCGGCGGGGATGCGCCCATTCCCTGCGCGGGCCACGGCCTCCCGCGTCGCGGCACTCGGCCAGGGGCCGATGCCGCTGACCGTGCGCACCTCGCGCGTCGCGGCGCGATACACCATCACGGGCGCGACGCCGCCGAGATTGGCCATGTCCGGCTGCACGACGTTGAGCGCGAAGCCGGCCGCGACCCCCGCATCCACCGCCGTGCCGCCGGCCTCCAGCACCCGCAGCGCCACGACGCTGGCCAGGGGATGGCCGCTCGACACCATGTGCCGGCTGCCGAACAGCAGGGGCCTGGAGCTGGGCGGATCCGCCGGGATCATGCGTGCGACGCTCCTTGCCGGCGCCGCGAGGGGGCCTTTTCATCTATCCGGTGGATTAAATCTGCATCGCGGTGCGGCCGCAAGAGGGATATGGCAGAACAGGGCCGGCCCTTCGCGGCCGTACCCAGGGGAGCCCGCGCGTGATCCTGTCCGGCACGAATGTCGATTTCGGCCACCGCTTCAACCGCCGCGTGGTGCTGGAGGCGGTGCGCCGCCGCGGCGTGATCAGCCGGGCCGAGATCGCGCGCCTCACCGGCCTCGCCGCGCAGACCGTCTCCAACATCGTCGAGCAGCTGCGCGAGGATGGCATGCTGCTGGAGCAGCGCCGGCCGAGCAGCGGCCGCGGCAAGCCGCCGCTCGACCTCACAGTGAACCCCGACGGCGCCTTCTCGCTCGGCATCGTCTTCGATCGGTGCCGCCTGGTGGTGGCCATGCTGAACCTGGCCGGCGACATCTGCGGCCAGGTCGATGTGGTGCTGCCGCGCCCGGTACCCGGCGTGGTGCTGCCGCTGCTGGAGGCCGCGGCGAATGAACTGATCATGCGCACCGCCGTGCCCGCCGGGCGGCTCTGGGGCGCGGGCCTCGCCATGCCGGCGCTGGTGGCGCGGGGCGAGCCGACGCGGCTTGGCCCCACCTCCATCCCCGGCTGGGAGGGCTTTCCCCTCGCCGAGAAGCTCGGCCATCGGCTTGGCATGCCGGTCTTCGTCGAGAACGATGCCGCTGCCGCCGCGACCGGCGAATTGCTGTTCGGCGCCGGCCGCACGCTGCGCGACTTCGTGCATATCTACATCGGCCCGGGTATCGGCGGCGGGCTGGTGCTGGCCGGGCGGCCCTATCGCGGCAGCCACGGCATGGCGGCGGAGTTGGCGCATTTCGTCGTCGATTCGGGCGGCCGTGCCTGTGCCTGCGGCAATCGCGGCTGCCTGGAGCGCTACGCCTCGCTCTCCGCCGCCCAGGCAGCGCTGGATGGCGGGGCGGAGGACAGCGCGACCGTGGACCTCGACCGCCTGGCGCAGAGCCTCGCGGCCCGCGACCCGCGCCTGCTCGCCTGGCTGGACGACGCCGCGCGGCATCTGCGCCACGCCATCGCCGCGCTGGAGAACCTGCTCGACCCGCAGACCACCATCATCGGCGGCAGCCTGCCGGAATCGATGCTGGACGCGCTGCTGCACCGCCTCGACGGCCTTCCGCCGAGCGTCAGCAGCCGGCGCGGCCCGGCGGACCCGCCGCGCCTCACGCGCGGCGCCATGGCGGCGGATATGCGCGTGCTCGGCGCGGCCGCGCTGGTGCTGTTCGACGGCATGGCGCCCGACCCCTCGCTGCTGCTTAAGCAGGGGGCCGGCACCACCGAACTCGCCTTGCGGGTCGCCCCGGGCTGAGCCCTGCTTGCCGTGCGGGCCCGCCGCGATTAAAACTGGCCGGTGGATTAATTCAGGCAGACCATGCTCGTATCCGCCTTTATCCGGCAGCAGCCGGACCGACTGG
>CANJXD010000262.1 GCA_947478535.1 Acetobacteraceae bacterium | reverse complement strand
GTCCGCCACCGTGTTCACCGGCAGGGTATTGCGGACGACGAGCACCTGTTCGATGCGGAAGGTCATGCTGACCGGCAGCAGGTCCCGCGCGGGATCGAAGGGCATGTCCTTGAACAGATAGCGGTTCACCGCGACCGGACCGTTGGAGGACAGCACCAGCGAATAGCCATCCGGCGCGGCGCGGACGATGTTCTCGATGCCGAGATTGCCGCCGGCACCGGCGCGGTTTTCCACCACCATCGGCTGGCCGAGCAGCTCGGTCATCTTCTGGGCGTAGATGCGTGCCACCACATCGGTGCCGCCGCCGGCCGCGAAGGGCACGACGAGGCGGATGGCTCGCGCCGGCCAGGGCGCCTGCGCCAGGGCCGGCGCCGCGAGCGCTGCGCCACCCCCCGCGACGAGCAGGGAGCGGCGGGGGAGGCGAGGGAGCGTCATGCCGTATCCTTCCATGCTGCGAGTGCGCTGGCGACGCGGGCGGCGCCATAGTCGCGCTCCGCCGCCATGCGGCTGGTCTTGCCATCCATGATGTCGGTGGCGATGGCGTCGTCCGTGCGGTCTTCCGGCTTGCCATAGCCGGCGCCGCCCGGGGTCTGCATGCGCACGGCATCGGCCGCCTTCAGCGGCAGCGCGGTGGTCGCCGTGGGCAGTGGCTTTTCGGCCGGCGTGCCCGGGTTGAAGCGTAGCGTGGCCAGCCCGCCATCATGCCCGCCGGCATAGCCGGGCGCTGCGGTGATGTAGCCTTCCCCCCGCGCCGTCAGCAGCGATCCATCGACGCGGGAGGAAATCTGCCGCGCGAGCCCGAGGCCGCCGCGCCAGTGCCCGGCGCCGCCGCTATCCGGCACCAGCGCATAGGCATCGACCAGCAGCGGATACTCGATCTCCAGCGCCTCTGCCGGCAGGTTCGAGCTGTTGACGGTGTGGACCTGCGTCGCATCGGCGCCATCCGCGCCGAGCCGCGCGCCGATGCCGCCGGCGATCACTTCGAGATAGACATAGGTGCCGCTGCGCCGCTGGCCGGAGACGAGCAGCAGCGGCACATTGTCATGGCTGCCGGCCAGGTTGCGTTCGGGCGGGGCGATCTGCGCCATCGCAGCGAAGATCGCGCCGGCCGCGCGGTTGCAGGTGATGGCGCGCACCGCCGTCGCCGCGGGAAAGCGCGGGTTGAGGATGCTGCCTTCGGGCGCGCTGATCCGCACCGCCTCGAACAGCCCGCTATTGGCCGGCGCCTCCGGGTCCAGCAGCGCCTTGGCGGCGTAGTAGCAGGTGGCTTCCAGCGCGACGCCCGCGACATTCATCGCGCCGCGCGCCTGGGGCGCGGAGCCCTCGAAGTCGATCAGCAGGTCATCGCCCTTCACCACCACCTTGGCGCAGAGCCGGATGGGCTCGCCGCCCGGCAGGCCATCGCTGTCCATCCAGCGTTCACCGCTGTACTCGCCATCCGGCAGCGCGGCGATGCGGGCGCGCAGCCGCCGCGCGGTATAGGATAACAGGTCGTCGATCGCGCGTTCCACCGCGGCGATCCCATCGGCCTCCACCAGGCGCATCATCAGCGCGCCGCCGCGCCAGTTCACGGCGATCTGCGCCTTGAGGTCGAGGGTGCGCTCCACCGGTTCCCGCGAATTGTGGGAAATCATCGCCAGCAGGTCCTCGTCCAGCTCCCCCTGCCGGCAGATCCGCATGACGGGGATGCGGATGCCTTCCTCGAAGATGCTGCGCGCGGATTGCGACATCGAACCGGGATAGGGCCCGCCAACATCGGAATGGTGTCCGGTATTCACGGCGAAGAAGGCGACGCGGGACTGGTGGAAGATCGGCGTGACGATGGTGATGTCCGGCTGATGCGTCCCGCGCGCGAGGAAGACGTCATTGCAGATGAAGGCATCGCCTTCCTTCATCCGCTCCACCGGCGTGTGTTCCAGCACGCTGCGCACGGCGCCGAGCAGCGACCCCAGATGCAGCGGCATGTGCGCGGCCTGGGCGATGCAGCGGCCCCGCGCGTCGAACATGCCGACGGAACAATCCTTGCGTTCCTTGATGTTGGTGGAGAAGGAAGCGCGGATCAGGATGTGGCCCATCTCCTCGGTTATGGAGAGCAGGCGGTTGGCGAAGACCTCCATCGCCACGGGGTCCCCAGCGGTGTGTATGGCGGGGGGCGCGCTGGGCTCAGACATGGTGGGCTCAGACATGGGCCGCATCCTTTCGCTCAACAGGCGCGCGCGTCGGCTGGCGCAGCACGATGTTGCCGTCACGGTCGAGCTCGATGGTCTGGCCGGGGAAGGCGACGGTGGTGGAGCTCATCTCCTCGATGATGGCGGGGCCTTCGAGGCGGGCGCCCGCCGGCAGCAGGTCCCGGTCATAGACCGGCGTGTGGCGCCAGCCGATCACGGCATCGAAGTAGCAGTCCCGCGCGCCGATGCGCGCCGCTTCGGGGGACCCGCCTTCCGGCGGTGGTTCCGGCATGCCGCGCGGCACGCGGCCGAGCGCGGTCAGGCGGCAATTCACCAGTTCCACCGTGCGGCCGGGAATGGCGTAGCCATAGGTGCGTTCATGCTCCTGCGCGAAATCCACCAGCACCTGCGCGAGGGAGGTCTCGGCCTCGGGCAGCGGCACGCGCACCTCGAAATTCTGGCCCTCGTAGCGGAGATCGACGGCGCGCCGCCCGTCCCGCTGTTCGGGTGGTACGCCCTCGCCGGTGAGCCAGGCCGTGGCCTCCGCCTGCATCTCCGCGAAGCGTGCGCCGGCGCGGGACCAGGCGGTCGCGTCGAGCGCCGTGATCTCGCTGCGGACGAAATCGAGCGCGATATCCGCGAGGAGAATGCCGCGCGCACACATGGTGCCGGGCTCCCGCGGCACGACAACGATGGGGATGCCGCATTCGGCGGCAACCTCGGTCGCATGCAGCGGACCGGCGCCGCCATAGGCGAACAGCGCGAAGCGTTCGGGCGAATAGCCGCGCTCCGTCGTCACGCCCCGGATGGCGCGGCCCATATTCGCCACCGCGACGCGGATGATGCCGAGTGCCGCCGCTTCCACCGTCATGCCCAGTGGCGCCGCGATCCTGGCCATCACCGCCGCGCGGGCGGCGGCGGCATCCACCGGCATGGCGCCACGCAGCAGCGCCACGGGGTCGAGCCGCCCGAGCACGATATTCGCATCCGTCAGCGTCGGCTCGGTGCCACCACGGCCATAGGCGACGGGGCCGGGATCCGCGCCGACGCTGCGTGGGCCGACCTTCAGCCCGCCGCCCTCGTCGATGAACGCCACGCTGCCGCCGCCCGCGCCGATGACGTCGATTCCGATCGCCGGCACCTTCACCGGATGCCCAGCGACATCACGCGCGCTGGTCGAGGTCGCGGCCCCCCCGGCGATGACCGCGACATCGGTGGAGGTGCCGCCGACATCGAAGGTGACGACATCGGGGAAGCCCGCTTGCCCCGCGACCACCGCAGCCCCGATCACCCCGGCGGCGGGGCCCGAGAGGCAGGTGCGGACGGGTGCCGCGCCGGCGGTCGCCACCGACATCAGCCCGCCATTCGAATGCACGGTATAAGGCTCCGCGCCGATCCCGGCGCCCCGCACGCGCCCGAGCAGCCGGTCCAGGTAGCGCGCCATGCGCGGCCCGACATAGGCGTTGAGCACGGTGGTGGAGAAGCGGTCGAATTCGCGGAATTCCGGCAGCACCTCATGCGAGCATGAGAGGTAGAGGCCAGGGGCGACCTCGGCGGCCACGCGTTCCACCACGCGGCGCGCCGCGGCTTCATGGCGCGGGTCCCGCCAGGCATGCAGGAAGCAGATGGCGATCGCCTCCACCTCCGCCGCCAGCAGCGCGCGCGCCGCTTCTTCCACCGCCGCCTCATCGAGGGCGCGCAGCACCGTACCATCGGCGGCGAGGCGTTCATCAAGTTCCAACCGGCGGCGGCGCGGCACGAGCGGCGCGGGGCGGGTGATGGAATAGTCGAACAGGTGCGGGCGGGTCTGCCGGCCGATCTCCAGCACGTCGCGAAAACCCTTCGTCGTCAGCATGCCCGTGCGGGCGCCGCGACGCTCGATCACCATGTTCGTCGCGACCGTCGTGCCATGGCCGAGGAAGACGACATCGCCGGCCTCGCCCTTCGCGAGCTTCAGCACGCCGAGGATGCCGTTCTCGATCGCCTGCGAGGGGTCCGATGGGGTGGAGGGCACCTTGTGGAAGGTGATGCGGCCCGTTGCCTCATCGACCAGAGCGAGGTCGGTGAAGGTGCCACCGACATCGACGCCGATCCTGAGTCGCCTGCCCGCACTGGCCGCCACCATCGTCGTATCCCTGACCTGTCCAGGGGTGAGCCTTGCACCGCGCCGAAGGGGCGGGAAGGCCTATTTCGGCCGAGATTTTCGCAAGCTGGCGATGCGCTTCCGGCATTGGCTGGACGACCCGCATCCCAGGCGCCAGCATCGGCGAAACTCGTGCGACAGCCGGGGGAGGAAGCCGCCGCATGACCTGCCTGCCGCGTTCCTGGCGCCGCATGCTGATGACCGTCGCAATGGCGCTGCTGGCGGCTGGCTCGCCGACCACGAGGGTCACGGCGCAGCCCTCGGGCGGCGCCGTGACCCTCGTGGTCGGCGCGGCCGCCGGTGGCCCCACCGATGCGCTCGCGCGGGCGCTGGGCGCAGGCTTGGCTGCGCAGCTTGGCAGTGTGGTGACGGTGGCGAACCTGCCGGGTTCTGCCGGCATCCTGGCGGCGGATCGCGTCGCCAAGGCGGCGCCGGATGGCATGACCATCGGGTTGTTCACGGCGCTGCACGCGGCGGTGCCCGGGCTGCGGCCGCGCCTGCCCTATCACCCCGTCGAGGATTTCACGCCGATCGGCTTCGTCGGCGACGGCGCCAGCATCCTGGTCATCCACCCCGCCCTGCCGGCGCGCAGCCTGCTGGAACTGGTGGCGCTGGCCCGCACGGTGCCGACGCCGCTGCTGCTCGCAGCACCCGGCCCCGCCGGCTTCCAGGTGGCGGCGGAGATGCTGCGGCTCGAAACCGCCATGGTGTTCGAGCGCCTGCCCTATCGCAGCGCCGCGCAGGCAACCCAGGCGGTGCTGACGGGTGCCGCGCAGCTCACCCTGGCGAATGTGGCGGAGGTGGCGGCCCCGGTGCGCGCCGGGCTTTTGCGGGCGCTCGGCACCACCGGCCCTACACGCAGCGCGCTGCTGGCGGATGTGCCGACTTTCCGTGAACTCGGCCTGCCCGAATTCCAGGGGGATAGCTGGTTCGGCCTGCTCGGCCCGCGCGGCATTCCGGCCGCGGCGGCGGCGGCCCTGCACGGGGCACTCGGCGCCGTGCTCGCAGACCCGGCGGCGCAGGAGGCGATGCGCGCCCTGGGCGTCGAGCCCCGCGCCATGCCGCGCGGCGAATGGGGCGCCTTCCTGAAGCGGGAGACCGCGCGCTGGACGGCGACGGCCAGGGCCTCCGGCGCCAGGCTGGACTGACCAGGCCCGATCCTGCCCTGACGCAGGCGCGCTATTCGCCTTCGGCGAGCAGCGCGGCATCGCCCCCCGCGGCGGCGGTATTCACGCTTACGACGCGTTCGAGCATGAAGCGCGACAGGTAATGCGGCCCGCCGGCCTTCGGGCCGGTGCCGGACAGGCCCTGCCCGCCGAAAGGCTGGCTGCCGACGACGGCGCCCACCATGTTGCGGTTCACATAGACATTGCCGGCCGGCAGCGCGGCGGCGATGCGCGTGGCGAAGCCGGCGCGCCGGCTCTGCACGCCGAGCGTGAGCCCATAGCCACAGGCGGCGATGCCGGAGAGCATCGCTTCCAGCTGTTCCGGCCGCCAACGGACCACATGCAGCACGGGGCCGAAGACCTCCTGCGTCAGCGCCTCGACGCGCGGCAATTCGATCAGGCGTGGGGCGACGAAGTTGCCCTCCTCCGCCGCCGGGTGGCGGAACAGCTCCCGCGCGCCGGCCGGCAGCGCGCCGAGCCAATCCGTGATGCGCGCCTTCGCCGCCGCGTCGATCAGCGGGCCGCAATGCGTCGCCGGGTCCCGCGGCGGACCGAGCCGCAATTCGGCGGCGGCGCCGGCGATCATCGCCAGCATCCGGTCCGCCGCGTCGTCCTGCACGCAGAGCAGGCGCAGCGCCGAACAGCGCTGGCCGGCGGAGCGGAAGGCGCTGGTCACCACGTCATCGGCCACCTGTTCGGGCAGCGCCGTCGCATCTACCAGCATGGCGTTGATGCCGCCGGTCTCCGCGATCAGCGGCACGATCGGGCCGTCCTTCGCCGCCAGGGCGCGGTTGATGGCGCGCGCCGTCACCGTGCTGCCGGTGAAGGCGACACCGGCGATGCGGGCATCCCCCACCAGCGCGGCGCCCACCGCTGGCCCGCCGGGCACGATGTGCAGCACGCCATCCGGCAGCCCGGCGTCGCGCAGCGCCTGGCCAGCGAGCACCGCGATGCGCGGCGTCTGTGGCGCCGGCTTCGCCACCACGGCATTGCCCGAGACGAGTGCGGCCGCGACCTGGCCGAGGAAGATCGCGAGGGGAAAATTCCAGGGCGAGATGCAGAGGAACACGCCACGCCCCGCGGCGGTCAGACGGTTCGCCTCCCCCACCGGGCCGGGCAGGGCGCGCGGTGCGGCGATGCGTTCGGCCTCATCGGCGTAGTAGCGGCAGAAATCGACGGCCTCCCGGAGTTCGGACAGCGCGTCATCCAACGTACGAAAACCCTCATCCTGGATCGCGGCGATGAAGCGGCCGCGATCGGCTTCCAGCGCATCGGCGGTGCGGCGCAGCACGGCGGCGCGTTCGGCGACCGGCGTCGCGGACCATGCCGGGAAGGCGTGGACGGCCTGCGTGATCGCGGCGCCGGGATCGGTATCGGGGAGGCTGGGCAGCGGCGGCGCGGCATCGCGTTCGGCGACCAGCGCGGCGAGTGACGCGCGGTGCCCGAATTCGACGCCCCGGCTGTTCACGCGCGGCGCGAACAGCGCGCCGGGGCGCGCCACGCGCGGGTGCCGCGCCGGGCCATCGACCAGCGCCGTGGCGGGGTGGCGCACCAGCTTATCCAGTGGCACCGCCGCATCCGCCGCCGCCGCGACGAAGCCGCCATTGGCGCCATTCTCCAGCAGCCGTCGCACGAGATAGGCCAGCAAATCCTCATGCACGCCGACCGGCGCATAGACGCGCAGCGCCACCTCCGGCTGCAATTCCGCGAGCTTGGCGTAGAGCGTGCCGCCCATGCCGTGCAGGCGCTGGAATTCGAAGCGCTCCGCGCCCACGCCCTTGGCCGCGGCGATGGCCAGGGCCTCCGCGACGCTACCGGCATTGTGGGTGGCAAACTGGGGAAAGATGCGCCCCTGCTTCGCGGTGTCGAGCAGCGCGGCGGCCTGGGTCAGCCACGCCAGGTCCGTCGCCGCCTTGCGGGTCCACACCGGAAAATCATCAAGGCCGCGTTCCTGCGCGCGCTTCACCTCCGCATCCCAATAGGCACCCTTCACCAGCCGCACCATCAGCCGGCGCCGATGCGCCTGCGCGGCATCGGCGAGCCAGGCCACCACCGCCCCGGCCCGCTTCTGATAGGCCTGCACGGCCAGCCCCAGCCCTTCCCACCCCGCAAGCGACGGCGCGGCGAGCAGGCCGGCGAAGACCTCCAGCGACAGCTCCAGCCGGTCCGCTTCCTCGGCATCGATGGTCAGGTTCAGGTCATGCGCGCGAGCAACTTCCGCGAGGCCGAGGATATCCGGCACCAGCTCCCGCATCACCCGGTCCCGCGACACCGCCTCGTAGCGGGGATGGAGCGCTGAGAGCTTCACGGAAAGCC
>CANJXD010000261.1 GCA_947478535.1 Acetobacteraceae bacterium | reverse complement strand
TCCACGCATGCGGCCGAGAAATCCCTTGCCAGCGCCTCTTTCCGCTGCGCGGCATGCGGCTTGCTGAAACACCGAAGCGCGGGACCAACTCGTCAACAGGGCGGAGGGTATGAGAATGAACATGACCAGGCGAAGCGCCATCACGGCGCCGGCAGCCGCGGCGCTGATCGGCCTCGGCAGTGGCAGGGCAGGAGCGCAGGCCGCGCGCGAAGTCCGCGTGGGCTTCACCCAGGATGCTCTGACGCTCGACCCCGCCAACCACCGCAACCGCGAAACCCAGACGCTGCTGCGCAACATCCATGACGGGCTTTCCACCCGGGACGCCGCCATGGCGATCCAGCCCGAGATCGCGGAGAGCATCCACGCGCTCGACGCCACGACCTATGAGGTGAAGATCCGGCCGAATATCCGCTTCCACTCCGGTGACCTGCTGACGGCGGAGGACATCAAGTTCTCCTTCGACCGGATGACCAAGCCCAACGCCATGGCCGGGCAGACCAGCCCGCGGCGGGACCTTCTGGGGCCGCTGGCGGATACCCTGGTGATCGACCCGCTCACGGTGCATCTGAAGCTTTCCAGCCCCTGGGCACTGATGCCGGCGATGTTGCCCTTCTCGGAAATCATGAACCGCCGCCAGGTGCAGCGAGTCGGCCAGGAAGGCATGCAGACGCGCCCCGATGGCTGCGGGCCGTTCAAGCTGGTGGATTGGCGGCGCGGCGAGGCTGTCATCATGGAACGCTTCGCCGGCTATTACGGCGGTGCCGCGGGCATTCCCCCCGTCGGCCCGGCGCAGGTGGACCGCGTGATCTTCCGCGTGCTGCCGGAAAACGCCTCCCGCGTCGCGGCACTGCTGGCGGGAGAGGTCGACATCATCAATGACCTGCCGCCCTCCGCGATCCGCCAGGTGGAAGCCAGCCGCAACGCCGCCGTCGCCAAGGTGAACGGGACGCGCACCTTCTTCGTCGCCCTCAATCTCGCCAAGGCGCCGTTCAACGATGTGCGGGTGCGCCGCGCGCTGAACCACGCGCTGGACAAGGCGACCATCATCAGCCGCGTGCTCGGCAATACCGCGACCTCGCTCAAGGGCGTGATGAGCCCGGATGCCTTCGCCTTCAACGCCGATCTGCCGGAATACGCGCATGACCTGGCCCGTGCCCGCGCCCTGCTGGCCGAAGCCGGCGTCGCGCAGGGGACGGAGATGGTGATCGACACCACCGGTGCGACGCGGGAGATCGCCGAGGCCATCGCCGCGCTGCTGTCCCGTACTGGGCTGCGCGTGCGGGCCCAGGTCTGGGAAGGCGCCGTGCTCAGCCCGATGTGGCAGAATGCGGAGCGGCGGCGGGAGCGGGACATGTACATCACCTCCTGGGGGAATGGCTCGCTCGATCCCTCCGACATCATGCTGCCGACGCTTAAGACCGGTGGGCGCGGCAACAGCGCCGGCTATTCCAATGCCCGCGTCGATACGCTGCTGGATGCGGCCGAGACGGAGGTGGACCAGGCGAAGCGCCAGGCCGGCTATCTGGAGGCGCAGAAGATCGTCTCGGAGGAAGTCCCGTGGATCTTCCTCTGGCTGCCGCAGGACCTCTACGGCGTATCCCGCCGCATCGCCGGCTGGCAGCCGCAGGCCGATAGTCGCATCAACCTTCACCGGGTCCGGATCGCCGGGTGAGCGCAGGCCGCCTTCTCGAAAGGCTCATCCAGCTTCCCATCGTGCTGCTGGGCGTCAGCGTCATCGTCTTCCTGATGATCACGCTGACGCCGGGCGACCCCGTGGAGATCATGCTGGCGGACCAGCGGGCGAGCGTGGAGCAGGCAGAAAGCCTGCGCCACGACCTCGGGCTCGACCGGCCGCTGCTGGTGCGTTTCTTCCTGTTCCTCGGCAACGCCCTGACCGGGGATTTCGGCGTTTCCTTCTTCCATCGCCGGCCGGTTTTCGACGTGATCGCCGAACGCCTGCCGGCGACCATCGAACTGACCGGAGCGGCGCTGTTCGTGGCGGTGCTGGTGGCGGTGCCGCTCGGCGTCGCGGCAGCGGTGAACCGGGATACCTGGATCGACCGCGCGCTGTCCGCCATCTCGCTGTTCGGGGTCTCGCTGCCGGGTTTCTGGTTCGGCATCCTGCTGATCCTGCTCTTCGCCCTGCAGTTCGGCCTGTTTCCCGTGGGCGGTCGCATTCCCTTCTCCGCCGAAGTGGCGCGTGTGACGGGCTTCCTCCTGGTGGATGCCGTGCTCGCCGGGCGGGTGGATGCGCTGTGGCAGGCGATCCGCCATCTCACCCTGCCCGCCATCACGCTCGGCTTGCCGACGGCGGCCCTGCTCGCCCGCGTGATCCGCAGCGCGATGGCGGAGGTGCTGGGCACCGACTACATCCTGTTCGCGGAAGCCAAGGGCCTTCCCCGCCGGCGCGTGCTGTTCGTGCATGCGCTGAAGAACGCGCTGATCCCTGCCGTGACGGTGCTGGCGATCGAGACGGGATCGCTGCTGGGCGGCAACATGATCGTGGAGACGGTGTTCGGCTGGCCTGGCCTCGGGCGGCTCGTGGTGGAAAGCATCTTTGCAAGAAACTATCCCCTGGTTCAGGCCGCGGTGCTGCTCTACGCCGTGACCTATGTGGCGTTGAACTTCATCGCGGACCTGCTCTATGGCGCGCTGAACCCGAAGGTCCGGTTGTGAGCGGCGCCTTCGCGGAAGACGCGCCGCTTTCCCCCACCGCCCTCGCGCTGCATCGCCTGGCCGCGAACCGCACCGCGGTGGTGGCGCTCTCGGTCATCGCGGTCTTCATCGTCCTCGCGGTCTTCGCGCCCTGGATCGCGCCGCAGGACCCGTCGGAGGCCGATCTCTTCCGCCGCCTGCAAGGGCCGGTCTGGGCGGAAGACGGGGAATGGGCCTTCCCGCTGGGCTGCGATGCGCTGGGGAGGGATATTCTCTCCCGCCTCATCCACGGCGCGCGGGTGTCGCTGTCCGTCGCCGCGATGGTGGTGGGGATCGCGGCGGTGATCGGCACGCTGGCGGGGCTGGCGGCGGGGTATCTGCGGGGGTGGACGGATACGCTCATCTCCCGCCTCGTGGATACGCTGCTGGGCTTTCCCTACTTGGTCTTCGCGATCGGGCTGATGGCGATGATGGGGCCGGGGCTGCACAACATCGTCCTCGCCCTCGTGCTGAAGGAATGGGTCTTCACCTGCCGCGTGGTGCGCGGGGAAACGCTGGCGGCGCGGGAACAGGACTACGTCGAGGCCGCGCGCGCGCTCGGCTGCGGTCCGCGCCACATCATGCTGCGGGAGATCCTGCCCAACGTGCTCTCCCCCGTCCTCGTCGTCGCGACCTTTCGCATGGCCTATGTCATCATCCTCGAGGCATCGTTGTCCTTCCTCGGCCTCGGCGTGCAGCCGCCGACCCCGTCCTGGGGCTCGATGGTCGCGGATGGGCGGAACTTCCTGGTGGATGCCTGGTGGGTCTCGACCCTGCCGGGCGTCGCCATCCTGCTGCTCGTGCTGTCCATCAACCTGGCCAGCCAGGGACTGCGCGATGCCTTCGACCCGCGACTGCACCAGAGCGCATGAGCGACGCCCTGCTTTCCGTGCGCGGCCTGCGCACGGTGTTTCCGACCCGGCGCGGGCTGCTGGCCGCGGCGGACGGGATCGATTTCGACATCGCGGCGGGGGAATCGCTCGGTGTCGTGGGTGAAAGCGGGTCCGGCAAATCCGTCACTTTCCTGTCCGTCCTCGGACTGCTGCGGCCGCCCGGGCGCGTCGAGGCGGGGAGCATCACCTTCGATGGGCAGGACCTCCGCGCCCTGCCGGCCCACCGCCTGCGGGCACTGCGCGGGCGGATGCTGGCGCTGGCGATGCAGGATGCGCTGTCGGCCCTGAACCCCGCGCTGACGATCGGCACGCAGATCACGGAAACGCTGCGCGCCCACGCCATGCCGGGCAACCCCACGGCGGAAGCGGCGCGGCTGCTGGGGCGCGTCGGCATTCCCGATGCGGCGCGGCGGCTCGGCGATTATCCGCACCAGTTCTCCGGCGGCATGCGCCAGCGCGCGATGATCGCCATCTCGCTCGCCGCACGGCCGAAGCTGCTGGCGGCGGATGAGCCGACAACGGCGCTGGACGTGACGATCCGCGCCCAGGTGCTGGACCTGCTGGATGAACTGCGGCGCGAACAGGGCCTGGCCATCGCGATGATCACGCATGACCTGGCGGTGGTGGCCGAACGCTGCCCTCGGGTGATGGTGATGTATGCCGGCCAGGTGGTGGAGACGGGCCCGACTGCGGAGGTGATCGCCGCACCGCGCCACCCCTATACGCGCGGGTTGCTGGAGAGCCTGCCGCGGCTCGATGATCCCGACCGCGCGCTGCACCCCATCCCCGGCCAGGTGCCGGACCTCGCCCGCATCGATGCGGGGTGCCGCTTCCGCAATCGCTGTTCGCTCGCCGTCGAGGCCTGCGCGCAGCCCGTGCCCCTGGTGCCCTTCGGCGAAGCGCGGCTTTCGCGCTGCATCCGCGCGGCGGAGGTGACACCGTGATGCTGCTGGAAGCACGCGGCCTCGCCAAGCACTACGCCCTGCCACGCAGCCTCGGCGCCGCGCTGGCCGGGCGCGCGGCGCCGGTGCTGCGCGCGGTGGATGGCGTCGATCTCGCCATTGCGCAGGGGGAAACGCTGGGGCTCATCGGGGAAAGCGGCTGCGGCAAGTCCACGCTCGGCCGGCTGCTGCTGCGCCTGCACGCGCCGAGCGCAGGGACCATCCGCTTCGATGGCCAGGACATCGCGCCCCTTTCGGAAGACGCGATGCGGCCGCTGCGGCGCCGGATGCAGATCATCTTCCAGGACCCCTATTCCAGCCTCAATCCCCGCCGCACGGTGCGCGAGATCATCGCCCTGCCGCTTGCGCTGCATGAGGGATTGCGCGGTGCGGCGGCGGAGCCGCGCCTGCTGGCGATGCTCGATCGCGTCGGCCTCGCCCGCGCGCATCTCGAACGCTATCCGCACCAGTTCAGCGGCGGCCAGCGCCAGCGCATCGGCATCGCGCGCGCACTGATCCTGCGGCCGGATTTCGTGGTGTGTGACGAGCCGGTCTCGGCCCTCGATGTCTCCGTGCAGGCGCAGGTGCTCGCACTGCTGCGGGAATTGCGGGACGAGATGGGGCTGACGCTGCTGTTCATCTCCCACGATCTGGCCGTGGTGGCGCATCTCGCGGCGCGGATCTCGGTGATGTATCTCGGTCGCGTGGTGGAGGAAGGGCCGCGCGATGCGGTCATCCGCCATGCGGCGCATCCCTATACGCGGGCGCTGCTGGCCGCGGTGCCGCGGCTCGATGCGCCGGCGGCGGGCGCGGCAAAGCTGGCGACGGGGGACCTGCCTTCCCCCATCGCCCCGCCGCCGGGCTGCCCCTTCCATCCGCGTTGCCCCGAAGCGGGACCGCGCTGCCGGGTGGAGGCGCCGCGCCGTGTCTCGATGGAGCGCACGGGGCATGTCGTCGCCTGCCACCTGCATGACGGAGGCGTGGGATGAGCGCGGTTGTCACCTTGCACGGGGATGCGCGGGCGCGCGGGCTCGGCCAGGGGCTGGCCTACCCGGAGATGGCACCAGCGGTACGGGACGCCATCATGATGCGCCTCGCAGCCGCAACCATCACCCCGCGTGGCGCGGCATTCCTCGACGCGCAGCGGGAATGGACGGCGGCCCAGGCGCCGGAAGCCATGGCGGAATGCGCGGGGATCGCGGGCGGCTTCGGGCTGGAGCCCGCGCAGGTCTTCGATTTCCTGCATCTGGGCTGCCTCGCCGATCTCGCACAGCATCCAGCCGATGGGGCGCCCGTGGATACCGACGGCTGCACGGCCTTCGCGCGGGATGGGGTGGTCGCGAAGAACCGGGATTTCCGGCCGGAGCACGTCGCGCTGCAACGCGTCTTCACCCAGGCGGACCCGTCCTGGGGCGGGCGCAGCGTGCTCTGCCTCGGATCGCTTGGCGCGCCGGGGGCGTGGTCCTCGGGGATGAACTCGGATGGCTTCGCGCTGGCGGATACGCAGATTGCCACGGCCGCGCACGGGCCGGGGATGCTGCGCTATTTCCTGATGAACCGGCTGCTTTCGGCCTGCGCGACGGTGGCGGAGGCGTTGACGATGATCCGCGCCCTGCCGCATGCCGGCGGCGGCAGCCTGGTGATGGCGGATGCCAGCGGCGCCGCGGCCAGCGTGGAGCTGCGGCACGGGCGCGTGGATATCACGCAGGGCGTGGTGCTCGCGCATACCAACCACTATGAGGCGGCGCCGGAAGTCCTGCCGTCTGTCGCCCATTCGGCGCCACGCGTCGCCGCATTGCGCGCCGCGCTGCGGGAAGACCCGGCGCGGGAGGCACGCAAGCTGCTCGGGATGCACGCGCCGGTGGCACTGTGCCGGCACGCACCCGATCCCTCCCCCACTCTGGCCGGGGCGGTGTGGGATGCGGTGGCGCGGCGGGCGATGATCGCGCTCGGCCCGCCCTGCTGCACACCTTGGCGGACCTTCGCGCTGCTGCCCGAAGGATGGCGCGAAATGCACGCCTTGGCGTAAGATGCACGCCATGGGCGCGAGGCCCGGGGGCGCATCATGCCGGCGAGCGATCTGATCGGCGACCACGAGAGCATCCGCGCCGTACGGGCGCTGGTCGCCCGCATCGCTGAGAGCCCGGTACGCCAAGTGCTGATCTACGGAGAGACGGGCACGGGCAAGGGGCTCGTCGCGCGCATGCTGCACCGGATTTCCCCCCGCGGCGCCAAGCCCTTCGTCGATGTGAACTGCGCGGCCATCCCGGCGAGCCTGATGGAATCAGAGCTCTTCGGGCACGAGCGCGGCGCCTTCACCGGCGCCATGGCGGCCAAGCCCGGGCTGATCGAGGCCGCGGATGGCGGCACCCTGTTCCTCGACGAGATCCGGGAGATGGACCTGCAACTGCAGGCCAAGCTGCTGACGCTGCTGGATACCATGCAGTTCCGCCGGGTCGGCGGGTTGAAGCCGATCCGCTTCGATGTCCGCTTCATCGCCGCCACCAACCGCATTCTGCTGTCGGAGGTGAATGCGGGGCGGTTCCGGGATGACCTTTACTGGCGGCTCCAGGTGGTGCCGGTGAACATCCCACCGCTGCGGGCGCGGGGCGATGACGTGCTGCTGCTGGCGGAACGCTTCTGCGCCCTGCACGGCAAGCGCTGCGGGCGACGGATCAGCGGCCTGGAGCCCGCGGTGCGGGACGCCTTCCGCCGCTACACCTGGCCCGGCAATGTCCGGGAGCTGGAGAACCTGATCGAGCGCATCGCGATCCTGGAAGTCGAGGACCAGGTGCTGATCCGCCATTTGCCGGACCGGTTACTGCGGGAAGTGGAAGGCCGCGCCCCGCCCGCCATTGCCGGGATGGGCGAAGGGGCGTCCCACATGCCGCTGCATCTGGGCTTCCATGCCGGGACGGAGGCTTTCCAGCGCGCGCTGATCACCGCCGCGCTGAAGGAAGCCGGCGGGCTGCAGGGGGTGGCGGCGCAGCGGCTGAAACTCTCCCGCCACGCGATGCGCCACCAGATGCTGAAGCTCGGGATGGGGTGAGGGCCGGGCCGAGTGGCACGGTCCGTGCAATCGAGTGGCACGGTCCGTGCAATGGCGCCGCAACAAGACAAGGAGGGCCGACCATCATGGCCGACGTGACCATCATCTGTCCGACAGGGCATCTCGGCTTCACGCCGCTGGAGCCCGCGAGCTTCCGGGAAGGCTGCAAGCTCAACCCGGATTTCATCATCGCCGATAGCGGCAGTTGCGACATCGGGCCCTATCCCCTCGGC
>CANJXD010000260.1 GCA_947478535.1 Acetobacteraceae bacterium | reverse complement strand
GATCATGCGGATGCTCCAGCCGTCACGCCGCCGCAGCTCGATGATCGTACGGTCCACGACCGTCAGCCGTCTTCTCTGAACTGCCATCGAACCACCGTAACCCCTCAAGGAAATCAGTGGTGTTCGCTACGGATGTTGAATCCGCCAAGTCTATGATTTTCCTGATGGTGGTGGAGAGAATGGAGTTTCCCACCCTCTCCGCCAGCGCAACGACCGCGCTAGGTATCTCCTAGAGATTCGGGCAAATCAGTACCTTGCCAAGGCGCTACCCCACCGGGCCACTACACAAGCCCACTACACTTGGGGGAGAGACCTTGCCGCGTGTTCCCTGCCTTGCCCGCCTCAACGGTGGCCCTTGGGGCTTGCGCCGCCGGGTGCCTGACGAGCTTCGCCCGGTTCTCGGCAAGCGCGAAATCTGGAAGTCCTACAGCACCGAAGACCACGCCCAGGCGCGGCGGATACACAACCGCGAAATGGCGGTGGTGGACGCCATCTTTGCCGAGGCGCGGCGCGAACTCGCGCAGCGAACTGCGGGCATTGCGATACAAGCCCCGGCACGGCTGGCAGTGCCGAGTGAAGGCGATGTGCGCGCGGCGGTGGACGCGTGGCTTCACGCCGAGCTTCGCAAGGTTCAGGCGGAAGACCCGGCCGCCTTCGATGCGGAGGCCGTCGTGGACAACCTCAATCAGGACGAAGCGCATCTCGCGCGAGATGAGGGCCGCGACGTCGCCACACGTCGCCTTCCGGCTTTGCTGCGAAGCTTCGGCTTCGACAACCCACCACCCCCGCTCCAGAGGAACGCCGTGGACCTCCTGCGAAGCGCTATGCTGGAAGTTGTTCGGCGCGACCGGGACCACATTGAAGGGCTGGCGACTGAGCGCGTCCATGATGCAGCCTTTGCCGGCATTGTAGCCGCCGCGCTACCGCCGCCAGCTCCACGGCCCACCAGCATCACCTTTGGCGAGCTTTGCGCGCACTACCTCGCGGCACCGGACCGAACGGGTATCGCCCCGAAGACCAAGCTTAAATACGACGGCATGTTCCGGGTGCTGGGCGACCTTCTCGGCGCCGCTACACCAGCGGCGGCCATCACCCGAGCGGACTGCCGCCGCGCCCAAGCGGTCCTGTTGACGCTGCCAGCCAACGCAAAGCAGCGATATCCTGGCTTAAAAGTTCAGGAGGCAGCGGAAGCTGGGAAGCGGGATGGCGTGGCGGCGATGCACCCGAAGAGCGTCGGCAACCACTTTGACATTCTAGCGGCAATCTACCGTTGGGGCATTCGAGAGAAGGTCATCCGGTTACCGGATGGGAACCCGGCAGAAGGTCTAAACGCGGCCACTGCGAAGACCATCACTGCCAGGACTGGGGAGAAGCGCCGCCCGTTCACACTCGAAGAGCTAAGCGCTGTTTTCTCGGCACCGCTGTATGCAGGCTGCAAGGATGACGAGGCTGGATACGATAAGCCCGGCCCCAACCATCCCCGGCGCGGCCGGTTCTGGGTTCCGCTTCTGGGGCTATGGGCAGGGCTGCGGTTGAATGAGGCGTGCCAGCTTCGCACCAAAGACGTGACCGAGGTTGATGGCGTACCTGTGCTGATGATCCAGGCAAGCGCCGAAGAGCAGCGACTGAAGACCATTGCGGCGGACCGGCGCATACCCGTGCATCCCGAGCTTGTCCGCATCGGCTTCCTCGCCCATGTGTCGCGCCAACGGAAGGCGGGTGCGGATCGGCTCTTCCCCGACCTTCCGTTAGGCAAGCTGGGCAACTACAGCGATCCCTTCAGCAAGTGGTTCGCGCGGTTTCTCGAAAAGGCGGGCGTGACCTCACCCGGCGCGGTGTTCCACAGCTTTCGGCACGGTTTCCGGGACAGGATGCTGGAAGCAGGTTTGTCCAGTGAGGCTGTGAATGCCCTGGGCGGTTGGGCCACCGCTGGGCAGGCTGCTGCCTACGGCAGCGGTTTCTCTGCCCGGACAATGGCTGGGCATATCGAACGGATTGCCTATCCGGGCTTAGACCTGTCGCATTTGCACCCCGGCGCCTGCAATACGCCATAAGGCAAGCTGCGCGCGTTCGGTTACTCGACTATTGGTTCCCATTGTGCTCCGCCACCAGCTTCCACCGGAGCGCCCGGCGCGTCGCGTTCAGGGCGGGCGAGTGAGTCAACCAATGTTCTACTTCTCTCCAACGGCTCGGCGGCATCATGGAGTGAGCGGCGGCATGACACGCCGTCATCATCATAAGTGCCCTCACGTCAGGGTGGGTGGTGTAGCCGGTAGGCACGTCCTGATCCCCTTCCCGAAAGTCGGGGAAGGCGGCGCTGACGCGCTGCTGTCTCGCGGCGACCCACGCCCCTAGCACCCACGCGACGAAGAGGGCGCGGGAGAGGTGATGCCGTTGTGCTTCGGGTAGCGACTTAACAAAGATCGCGTAGGCCGGCGCTAGCTTCGCCTGCACCGCTTCAGGCAATCCGTCAGGCCACGGGTTTTCAATACGCGCCTTATTTCGTGCAGGCCGTGGCCTCGCCGCAGTGCTGCGCCCATCAATCACCTCCTCTTCGGTCCACCCGCCACGTTGCAAACGCTTCCGCATGGTGTCGGGATTTTGATCCGTGATGCGCGCCCACTCCGTCAAGGGCAGCACGCGACCGTCAGCGTGGCGCAGCGTCAGAGTGTTACTACGGTTGTTGGCTTGCTCGCCCTTCGTAGCCCAGCGGCACTTGCCGGGGCCATATTCGGGGTCGCGCCAGTCTGTCCGGTCCAAGGTGCGCAAGGGGTCGCCCTTAGGCCCCATGTGGGCAAGAAAGGACTTGAAGGGCCGGAACTCTGAATGAACCGTGTTCCTGCCGGGATCATGCCTCGCGGCGTCGAGCATGCGGGCGTGCGAGTGGCGCTCGCCTGGATATCGCTCCCGCAACTCGGCGACGGTTAGGGTGGCGAGGTCATGCTTGAGTTGCTCAGCTGGCGTCGGTGACGCTGCGCGCTCCACCGTGTCACCACCACCAGACACAGGGCCGTTTCCGGCAATAGAGGAAGAGGACACGCATCACCTTAAGTCCTTGTTTCGGCGCCGAGTTGCGGAGGCACGGCATGTCTCGGGAACACTGCCACGTCAGCCTCGATGTCCACCGGCACCGTCATGTTCTAGCCCGGCTAGCGCCTTGTGGACGAGGGCACGCCCTCGGCCTTTGGTTGCCACAGGCTGCTAGACCGGTGTGCGCGGGGGGCTAGTCAGCGTCAAGCGATGCCGATCCTGCCAGCACAGCATTTTCGGGAAGGGTAGGAGATCCTGAGGGGGAGGCGGTGGCACGGCCAGCACCCTACCAGTGAGGGTGCTGCGCAACGGGTTGCAAAGCCCTTAGAACCCGGGCTCAGCTGCCGGACGTAGCGGGGTAAGACCCGCAGCCCTGATCTCGGCGCAGGGCATGGTCACGGGTTCGGCGTCGATGCCACGCGGGTTCACGCACACGCCGCTGCCCCAGCGGAACTGCACACACCGCCCGGTGCTGTCGGTGGACCGGCACATACCCATCGCATCTCGGGGTAGCTCCACACCGGGCGCCGACTGCTGAAGCAAGGTCGGGAATCCGCCGCAGCCCGCGAGGGTGATTGCGGCCAAGGCGAGTAGAGGGCGCATGAGTGATTATCCGTTCTGACTCCAGCACGATACTTTCGGTTGATGATTACAACTAGAGCCGTTGCGGCTTTTACAGAGTGGAAGCGGACAGGCGCGGTGGACCAGCAAGCACAGCGCCCCGCTTCTCCCGTGCGGCTGTGATGAGACGCTGCCGCGTCTCCGGGTCTTTCAGGTCCACACCCACCGCTGCGAACATCGCGCCAAACTGTGCCGCTCGCCGCGTAGCCTCTTCGTGCCGTGCCATGCGCTGCTCAATACTGAGGGTCGGGCGCGGTGGCGGAAGCTCGGCGACTTGCTCCACCAGCCCCGCGAGGGTCTTCACGGCCGCCAGCACCATCACATCGTCTCCGCGCCGCCGGGCACCGTTCAGCACGTCCACGGCGGCTTGCTGAAGGTCGCGGATATGCGCGCTCAGATCGGCGCCCAACGCGATGTCGGCAATCACGCGGGCCTCAGCCGCCGCAGCTAGAACCTCCTGCATGTGGTCGGCGGAGTGCCGGGCGATGGCGGAGCGGGACAAGCCGAAGCGTCCCGCTACGTCCCGGATCGGCGTGCCCGACACGATGGCGCGGTTGATCTCGGCAACGGCCGGGTGAACGCACACGCTGCATCGGCGAGCCATGGCACATCACCCTCGCGAACGATGGCGGTAGGTGAAGGGCGCGGGTATCCCGGTTGCTGTCCCGCTTGAACCGGCTGGTGTCCCATGATGGGGTGCAGTCGTCCCGCTTCGGGTGGCCTCTACCGGGACGGAAGCGGGACACGGCCCGAAATCGCGAGAAAACATCTCCATCGCGTGCCGCAGGCACGCGGCCAGCTCGGGCAGGGCATGCAGCATGTCCAGTGCTCGCCGGTGGGCTTGCTTGCTCAGGGCCTCTGCATGCTTCGTGTGCGAGATGCGGCCGGTGCCGGTCATGCAGTCGTGGATTGACGCAATGCTCGCCGCGCTAGTCCAGAAGAGGTGCGCTACGGCCTGCAAGCGTGTGCCGGTCGGTGATCCCGGTTCATCTGCCGCCAGGTGCTTGGCCTCGGCGTAGCGGTCGGCAGGGGAGACATGGCCCATGATCCGCACGGCGAAGGCGACTAGCTCGGCGTGATCGGGCGCTCTGGTGATGGTGGTGGTCATGGCGACGGCCTCTAGGTTGGATGTGGAGGAACCGGCGCCGCTGCGATGATGCTGCCGCGCCGGTCTAGGTGGTGGTCGGGATCGTCACCGGGGACGCAGCCCCATCGCGGATCGAAGACGGGGCAGTGCAGACGGATCGGCCGCCTTGCCTTCGTCGGTTTTCATGGCCCTCTTCGGCTGGGGTGGTGCGGCCACCGGGGCGTAGCGGGGCTGACTGTGGAACCGCATGTCGCGGCGCACGGCACCGGCTGCGCAGAGGCGGTTCAGCAGGGCCTCGGCCTCTTCGGGCGTGGTGCGTAGATGAGCCGCAAGATCGGCGCGCGGGATCGGCACTGGCTGCTCACCGTTGTTTACATGGAAGCGGACAACGGCGCTCAGGCACTCGCACTCGGCGACTGGCAGCACGGACACCCAGGCAGCCATCGCCTCAGGATATACGCGCTCCACCTCGGCTTGCTTGACCACGCGCCGGTAGCCGGGCGCATCGGTCAGGCCGAAGCTGTGCAGCGCCACATCAGCACGAGGAACCGGGCGCGGTGCCGGGGCGGTGCGCTGCGCCGGGGCAAGATCGGCATTCAGTCGGGCGACGCTACGGGTCAGGGCGTCCACCGCGCGCTGCGCATCGGCGAGGCTGGCGGTGGTCGGGATCGGGGGCTTCGTGGACATGGCTCAACCCTCCCCATCCACATGAGCGGGCGCAGATTTTGCAACCCGTTGCACGGGGTCGAGGTAGGCACCCACTGCGTTCCGCACCACGGCGGCAACTGACACGCTGCGGCCCGTGGCGTTGGTCTGGCGCGCCGCCTCGGCCACTAGCGCGGCCATCGTGTTGTTAGTGAAGCGCACTCCGCAGAGGCGCTTGGGAATGTTGATGGACATTGGTTCGACCCTCCACCCGCGTCGGCGCGGGGTGGTTACACTTGTAGCGTGTCACATGGTGACGCGACAGCTCGAAATCTCCCTAAGCTATTGTTTTCATTTGACTAAACATGAGTAGCACGCCTGCCTATCGTTGGTGGCTTATCGGGCCGGGCGTCCCTCGTCTGCGGCTCTGCCACCGCGCCCTCTATTGCGCAAAGATGGGGCCGGATGTATAAATTCTGACAACGAACGTAGTCAGGCTTTATACACTCATGGATGGCCGCTTTGTCTCCTATTTCCGCGTCAGCACCGCCCGGCAGGGCCGGAGCGGCCTTGGCCTGGAAGCGCAGCGCCAAGCGGTGGCGTCCTACCTAAATGGCGGCAACTGGAATGTCCTCGGCGACTTCGTTGAGGTGGAGAGCGGCCGGAAGTCGGATCGCCCCAAGTTGGCCAAGGCAATGGACCTCTGCCGCCTCACGGGCGCTACGCTGGTTATCGCCAAGCTGGATCGACTTGCCCGCGATGCGCACTTCTTGCTTGGCCTGCAGAAGGCCGGGGTGGATTTTATCGCCTGCGACATGCCGACCGCGAACCGCCTAACCATCGGCATCATGGCCCTTGTCGCCGAAGAAGAGGCACGGGCCATCTCCGCCCGGACCAAGGCGGCGCTGGCCGCTGCCAAGGTGCGGGGCACTGTCCTTGGCGGCTGGCGCGGCGGCCCGAAGGTGGACGGCACCCTTGGCGCCGATGCCCAGCGTAAGCGCGCGACCGCCTTCGCCGCTGGCTTGGCGCCGATGGTCCGCCAAATGCACGGCGAGGGCCTTTCTTTGCGCCAGATGGCGGCGCGGCTGGCAGAGAAGGGCATCAAGACCCCTCGCGGCGGAGCTTGGACCGCTGCGGCGGTGCGCAATGTCCTGGCCCGCGTGTAATATGTTCCCCGGAGAAGAGCCCGTGCGACCCGTTGCAACGACCAAAGACGCGGAGAGGCAGCCGATGACGACTGAAGCGCAGCCCATCAACTGGGAACGCCGCCTCTACCGTCTCGACGTGATCGGCGGATGGTCCGCCGAGACATGGAACCCGATGACGAAGACCTGGCAGCGGAGCAACTTCGATCCTCATTGGCCCGAAGACTATGCCGAGGCGGCGAGTGAGTGGGTTCGCGGCTCCAATGAGGAACAGCGTGAGAAAAACGCCGCCACCGCCGCCATGTTCGCCGGAGGCTGAAGTGGAACAAGCGGCACTGGAAATGCGGTGGGTCGTCCTAGGCACCGATGGCCGTCACGTCACAATGGGCCGCCATTCCGACCCGTCGCCCGAGGAACTTGCACAGGCCGAGGCCGGCCTTGCCGCCCAAGGACTGGCCGGATGGCTGGCGGTGATGAAGGGCGGTTACTATACCCGCCAAGAGCCGTCCCTGATGATGGTCCGCCCCCTCTGCGATCCGAAGCAGCCTTTCGCCGAGGCGGTTGATGCCTTCCAGGCCGCGCGTAAAGCGACCCTGGACAGGTTGAAGTAGAGTGAGGGCGCTTCCCCGTCGCCGCGTGCTAGACCGGCGGCATGGTGGACAGTCTCACTCCGCCCGAGCGGAGCCGCGTAATGGCTGCGGTGCGGGCCAAGAACACACGGCCAGAAATAGCCGTCCGCGGCCTTATCCACAGGATGGGCTACCGGTATCGTCTCCATCGGAAGGGGCTGCCCGGTCGCCCCGATCTCGTCTTCCCCGGCAGGCGAGCCGTGATCTTCGTTCATGGCTGCTTCTGGCACCGACATCCCGACCCGACCTGCCCCCTCGCGCGCATGCCGAAAAGCCGCTTGGACTTCTGGCGCCCGAAGCTTGAAGCTAACAGGGAGCGCGACTCGGCTAACGTTTCGCGGCTAGCAGAACAGGGCTGGCGGACGTTGGTGGTTTGGGAATGCCAGCTACGAGAAATGGCGCAGGTGGAGGAGACGGTACGCCGCTTCCTCGGGGCGCCGGGCAGATGGAAGACGCATGCTGACCTCAGTTGAGCTTTTCGCGGGCGCTGGCGGACTGGGTATGGGCCTGTCCCTGGCCGGCTTTGAACATCGGGCGGTGGTCGAGTGGGACCGCTGGGCATGCGACACGATCAGGGAGAACCAGCGGCGCGGCCACCCTCTCGTGGCGGACTGGCCGCTTCATGAAGGCGACGTGCGGGCCGTCGACTACATGGGCCTTCGCGGCCCGATAGATGTTGTGGCGGGTGGCCCTC
>CANJXD010000259.1 GCA_947478535.1 Acetobacteraceae bacterium | reverse complement strand
CCTGGTGAAAGCCTTGGCCCGCCACGCCGTCACTGCCTGGGAGGGGGTGGGCGACGCCGCCGGCAAGCCGCTGCCGCTCTCCCCCGAGGCGGTGGAGCGCCTGATGGACATGGACGAGATGGCCGCCGCCTTCTGGGACCGCGCCACCGGCCCCGTCGCCGCCGTGGCCCTGGAGGGAAACGGCTAAGGGCCCGGGCCGAATGGCATTTCGGCCAGGGCCCTGGCTACTGCCGCGGCTGTGCGGCGCTCGATCGCGACTGCGGCCTCGCCTGCCCCTACGCTGCGCACGCGCCCGCCAGCGTCGAGGGTGCCGCCTGCTGGGCTGCCGGCACCACCTGCGCCACGGCGACCATGGCTGGCCTCGACCTCGACATGCCGGCCGCACTCGCCACCGCCCGCGAGATGGGCGCCACCGGCTGGGCCGCGGCCGAACTGCTGCTCGCCATGCGCATGGGCCTCGCCGCCGGCAGCGCCGCGCGTCGCACTGAGGGTTCCGTACCAAAGTGTTCGCTCTCGAAGTACGGATTTCGGGCAAGTGGGGTTCGAACCAGGGCGAGTGCCGACCGGGCTGAAACCGGCCTTTTACCTAGGTTCTTGCGTTCCGTACTAAAACGGCCAAGTCAGGAGGTCCGGAGAGAAAGGGCCTCCGGAGAGCAATTTTTGGGCTTCTCTGCGCAAGGCCAGTCAACAGGTCTGCCCCGAAAACCCCAGGAAACCTGCCACTCAGCGCGGCGGTTGGTCCGGTGGAGAGTGCGGCTCGTATGGGAACTGGCGGAGGAGGTGCCACCGGATATGAACGGTCGCTGGGCGCCGTGAGACGCGTCTCGCCGGCTGCGTCACCACGGACGGCATTGGTGGTGGGATGGTCAAGGGTAACTCCTGGTGCCTCGCCTCTAGCACCAACCCAAACCGCTTCGTCAACAAGGCCCCCGCACCACCCCAAAAACCCACCGCCGTCTGGATCAACCCGCCAGCGCAGAAGCTGAAAGTCCAAGCCTAATCTCGAAGACCGGCTGTCTCGTTGGCGTTGACACGTTCCGGCGCCATCACGCCAGCTTCAGCTACCGGGCTGCATCCTGGAGCAAGCCGCGCCGCTTGGTGGCCAAGGTGGAATGGCATCCAGGCGAGGTGTATCCGCGCGTCGGGTTCATAGTGACCAACATGACCCGCCCGGCCGAGCGGGTGGTCGCCTTCTACAACCAGCGCGGCACGGCGGAGCAGCACATCAAGGAAGGCAAGAACGCGGTCACCTGGACGCGGCTGTCCTGCATGAAGCTCGCCGCCAACGCCGTGCGGCCGCAACTGCACGCGCTGGCGTACAAACTCGCCAACTTCCTGCGCACTTTGGCGCTGCCTGAGGAGGTGAAGCATTGGTCGCTGACCACGTTGCGGAATCGGCTGGTCAAGATCGGCGCCAAGATCGTCCGGCATGGCCGATCGATCACCTTCCAGATGGCCGAGGTCATGGTGCCGCGTGCGCTGTACAGGCAGATCCTCGCGGCAATCGCCGCGCTGCGTCCACCACTTCCGCCGCCAGCCCGATGTTGAGCGCTGCTGTCGGCATCGGTCGCGCAGGCCGGCGGCAGGGGCACTGCGTCCAGCTTTCGACCAGCAGGGCACAATTTCCGCCAATACGGCGACTACCGACCGGTCAGTCCCGACGCGCGCGCCATTCGGGCGCCGTCGCCGTTGCCAGAGCCGCCGCATCGCCAATAAACTTCCCGCCCGATGGTCGGATCGCCTGGCCATCTGGGGAATGTCGGTTGACATGAAGAGGCGAGCGTCCCCAGTCTTCGGTAAGATCACCTTGCATGACGGAAAAGCAGGTCGAGGGAGGGAAGGCGATGCTCACACGCCGTAACGGACTCGCTGCGCTGGCCGGCACGCTGGCCGCCGGCGCCGCCGCGAAGCGCGCCAGCTCACAGGAGCGTTTTCCCGAACGCCCGCCGCGCATCGTCGTGCCCTATGCTTCCGGCACCGCGACCGATCTCGCCGCGCGCCAGCTTGCCGGCGTGCTCGGCGATTTCCTTGGCCAGCGTCCGGTAATCGAGAATCGCGGCGGCGCCGGCGGCATCGTCGGGACGGAGCTGGTCGCGCGCAGCGCCGCCGATGGCTACACCATGCTCTTCGCCGGTAGCCAGACGCATGCGATCAACCTCAGCCTCTACCGGCGGCTGCCTTACGATCCGGTGGCCGATTTCACGCCGATCGCGCGCCTAGCGACGCAGCCGATGATCCTCGTGGTACCAAGTCAGCTACCGGTGAACAGCGTCGCGGATCTCGTAGCGCTGGCGAAGTCGAGGCCGGGGCAGATCAACTACGCCTCCTCTGGCATCGGCACCACCGCGCATCTCAGCGGATCGGCGCTGCAGTCGCAGGCGGGGCTGGACATCACGCATGTGCCCTACAGCACCGGCGCACTGCTTTTCACGGGGCTGCTGAACAACGAAACGTCGCTGATGTTCTATCCCTGGCAGCCGCTGAAACCGCATGTCGAATCCGGCCGCCTTCGCGTGCTGGCCAGCGCCGGCGCGACTCGCGCGCCTTTCCTGCCGGACGTGCCGACGATGATCGAAGAGGGCTTCGCGGATTTTGTCGCGACTTCCTGGTTCGGCATGTTCGGCCCGGCCGGCGTGCCGGCGGAGCGTGTCAACATCCTCGCGGAGGCGATCCGCCGCACGCTCGAACAGCCGGAGATCGTCTCCGGCTTTGCCGCCGCGGGCACGCAGATCACGTTCATGCCGCCGGCACCGTTCCGCGGCTTTATCGCGGCCGAGATCGAGCGCTACCGCAAGGTGGTCGCCGATTCCGGCGCCAGAGTGGAATGAGCCGATCATGAGCGTCATGCGATGCGCCACCGCCATCGTCGGCATGGGCCGGGCGATGGCATGGAAGACCGATCCCGAGCCGAAGACACCGCTGCAACTCGGCGCGGTCGCCGCGCGCGAGGCGATGGCGAAAGCCGGCATCGGCCGGCACGAGGTGGGCGCGCTGTTCACTGGCCGCACGCCACAATCCTACATGGTGCTGCAGTACAACCAGGCCCTGCTGAACGAGCTGAAAATCGGCCCGATGATCAGTACCGAGGTCAGCTCGCATGGCGGCGGTTCGCTCGGCGCGCTGCAACTCGGCGCGGCGGCGCTGCACGCTGGCGTCATCGACTACGCACTCTGCGTGACCGGTGAGGCGAGCGGCATCTGGATGGACCAGGTCGGCTCCAACGCCGCCTGGGAAGGCGACCTGCAATTCGAGGCGCCCTACGGTCCCTCGACGCCGTCGCTCTACGCGCAGAGCTTCTGCCGCTACATGCACGATTACGGCATCACACCGGAAATGGCGGCGCAGGTGGCGGTGGAGAACCGACGCTGGGCGCTGCACCATCCCCACGCCGCCATGCGCAGCAAGGGGCCGATCACTGTAGAGGACGTGCTTGCCTCGCGCATGATCGCCTCGCCTTTGCGGATGCTGGACTGCGCGGTCTGGTATGCCGGCGGCATCGTGACGGCGGTGGTGCTGACGCGCGCCGATCTGGCGGTGGCGCGCCACGCGGAACGCACCTGGCTCGCCGGCTTCGGCCAGTGCAATACGCATGAATGGGTCGGCGAGCGCATGGGCGGCTGGGGCTACGCACCCTTCGAGGACGGGCCGGACCTGATCCAGACCGGCGCCGGTGTTGCAGCGAAGCAGGCCTATGCGATGTCCGGCCTGAAGCCTGCCGACATGGACCTCGCCGAGACCTCCGCGCCCTTCAGCTACGCCAACCTGATGATGCTGGAGGAGATGGGCTTCTGCCCACGCGGCGAGGCCGGGCGTTTCGTCGCCGATGGCGGCATCGCCTTTGATGGCGGGCTGCCCTTCAACACCATCGGCG
This sequence comes from Acetobacteraceae bacterium, assembly GCA_947478535.1. The sequence goes on along the minus strand of CANJXD010000259.1, from coordinate 4,010 downwards.
GCTATCTCTCCTTCGGCCAGGTGGCGCAGGGCCTCTACAACCTGAGGGAAGTGGTGGATCAATTGCACGGCCGCGCCGAGGGTCGCCAAGTGAAGGACGCGCAGGCGGGCATCGTGCACATGCATGGCGGTCCGCTGGCCTGCCATTCTGTCGTGATCCTGACGAAGGAGAAGGTGACATGAGCGACGCCCCTGTCACCGACTGGTCGCGCGGTCTGGACCTCAAGGCCGGGGACTGGTTCATCGGCCTCTACCAGCCCTCGCCCGAGACTACCGGCTTCTGGGATGGCGTGCGAAAAGGCGAATTGCGGTTGAAGCATTGCCCAGCCTGCGCGCGAGACTTCCATCCGAAGCGCATCGTCTGCACGGATTGCGGCTCCGCCGATCTCACCTGGAAGCGCGCCTCCGGGCGCGGCGAGGTCTATTCCTTCAGCGAGGTGCATCGCGCGCCGAGCCAGGCCTTCGCGGGATCCACTCCCTACATCGTCGGCCTGGTGCGGCTGGAGGAGGGCGTGCATCTCTTCACCCGCTTCGAAGGCGGCCCGGTTGCGATCGGCACGAAGGTCACGGTGGATTTCCGCGCGCTCGAACTGGGCAAGCTGATGCCGGTGTTCCGCGTGGCCAGCGCATGAGCGGCGGGCCGCTCGCCGGAATCCGCGTTCTCGACACGACGCGGGCACTTGCCGGCCCGCTCTGCACCATGGTGCTCGGCGACCTCGGCGCCGATGTGGTGAAGATCGAGGAGCCGCGTGTCGGCGACGAAACGCGTTTCTGGGGCCCACCCTTCGCCGGCGATGCCGGCCCGACGCTGATCGGCTACAACCGCAACAAGCGCTCCGTCGCGCTTGATCTGCGCACCGCGGAGGGCCGCGCGACCTGCCTCGAACTCGCGGCGCATTGCGACGTCTTCGTCGAGAATTTTCGCCCTGGTACGGTGAAGCGGTTCGGGCTGGACTATGACGCCGTGCGCGCCGTGCGGCCCGATGTGATCTACTGCTCCATCAGCGGCTACGGCCAGACCGGCCCGATGGCCAAGCGCCCGGCGGTGGATCTGATGGTGCAGGCCGTGGGCGGGTTGATGGCACAGACCGGCGAGCCGGCGGGCCGGCCGGTGAAGGCTGCGGCGCCGGTGGCGGATACGATGGGCGGGCTTTCGGCCACCATCGCGGTGATGGGCGCGCTGATGGAGCGCGGCCGCAGCGGCGAAGGACGGTACCTCGACATCAGCATGCTCGACGGCCTGGTCGCGCTGATGGGCCAGTCCATCGCGGCCTGGGGCATGTCCGGCGCGACACCGAGGCGCTGGGGCAATGCGCATCCGCTGATGGCGCCCTATGAGAGCATGCGCTGCGCGGATCGCGAGATCGTCATCGCCGTCACCAATGAGAAGACCTGGGCGAGTTTCGTCGCGCTGGCCGATTTCGCCGCGTTCGGCGCCGATCCGCGCTACGCCGATCCGCCCAGCCGCAACACCAACCGCGGCACGCTGCTGCCGGCGATCGAGGCGATCCTGGCCACGCGTCCTGCCGCGGCATGGTTGGAGATATTCGATGCCGTCGGCATCCCGGCAGAGCCGATCAACACGCTGCCGGAAGTGATGGCGTTGGACCAGGTGGCCGGCCGCGGCATGCTGCTGGAAGTGGAATACCCGCAGGGCTCCGGCAACCGCATCCGCACTGCCGGCATGCCCTGGCAGGCGGTGGCGCGCGAAGGCCCGGTACGCAGCCCCGCGGGCCTCGGCCAGCACACCGAGGAAGTCCTTCACGAGTGGCTGGGACGATGAGTTCGACCATGCATCGCGCCGAAGTCGAGACCCGCGCGCTCGAATTGCAGCGTACGCGTGACGACGAAGCCTGGCGACGGCAACTGCGTTACCTCTTCGACCGATCGGCCTTCTACCGCGACAAGCTGCGTGAAGTCGGCTTTGCCGATGCGGATGCCTGCGGCGGCCTGGACGCGCTGCCGCGCCTGCCATTCACCGAGAAAGATGAGATCCGCCGCAGCCAGGCCGAGGCACCGCCTTTCGGGCATCATCTCGCGGCTGATCCGCAGGCGCTGGTGCGCGTCTATTCCACTAGCGGCACCACCGGCGATCCCTGCTACATGCCGGTCACGGCGAACGACCTGGCGAACTGGGTGGAGATATCGTCGCGCTCCTACACCGCGGGCGGGCTGCGGCGCGGCATGCGTGCGGTCAGCACCTACAATGCCGGCCCCTTCGTGGCGGGCGCGGCGCTCGATACCATCGCTGCGCTTGGCGTGTGCCACATCCCGGTCGGCACGGGGAATACGGCGCGGCTGATCCGCGCGATGCAGGTGATCCGACCGGAGGCGCTGCTCTGCACGCCATCCTATGCCGTGCACCTGGCGGAATTGCTGGCGGAGCGCGGCATCGCCGCAGACGGCCTCGGGCTGACGCGCATCTGCGTGGCCGGCGAGCCCGGTGGTGGTGAGTCGCAGCTTCGCGGCCGGATCGAGGATGCCTTTGGCGCGAAGGTCTGCGAGGCGATGGGCATCGGCGATGTCTCGATCTCGCTTTGGGGCGAATGCGATGCGCAGCAGGGCATGCATTTCAGCGGCGGCGACCATGTGCATGTGGAACTCGTGGACCCCGCAACCGGGGAGCCCGTGGAGCAGCAGGACGGCGCGACCGGCGAACTGGTCTATACCGCGCTGACGCGCGAGGCCGTGCCGCTGCTGCGCTTCCGCTCGCGCGACCATGTCATGTGGTGGTCCTCGCCCTGCTCCTGCGGCCGCACCACGCCGCGCGTGCGCTGCATCGGCCGCACCGACGACCTGGTGATCGTCCGCGGCGTGAACGTGTTTCCCTCTGCTGTGCGTTCGGTCATTGCCGGCTTCGTGCCGCAGGTGAGCGGCGCGATGATCATCAAGCCGCTGCGGCGCGGCGTGCGGCAGGAACCGCCACTGCCCGTGCAGGTGGAGCTCGGCCCATCGGGCAGCGCGCCGCAGGCCGGCCTCGCCCAGGCAATCGAGCAGGCGGTGCGTGCGACGCTGGTGGCGTCGGTGCGGGTGACGCTCGTGCCATTCGGCAGCATCGCGCGTAGCGAGTACAAGACGAAGCTGCTGGATTTCAGCGAGGCGGAGTGAGCGGATGAAGACCCATATCGCCGGATCCAACGCCACTTCGATCCGCCTGCGCGGGCGCGACCTCGTCGATGAACTGATCGGGAAGCATGGCTTCACCGAAGTGCTCTACCTGCTCACCTGCGAACGTCTTCCCACGGCCGGCGAGGCGCGCGTGCTGGACGCCTGTCTGGTGACGCTGATGGATCACGGCTGGACGCCGACCTCGCTGATCGCCCGCCTTGCGTATGACAGCGCGCCGACGCAGGCGCAGATCGGCATCGCCGCGGGGCTGCTGGCCGTGGGCGATGTCTTCGCGGGCACGATGGATGGCTGCGCGCGGCTGCTGGCGGAGGGGATTGGACAGGCCGACAAGGCGGCGTGGTGCGCCGAAGTTGTGCGCGCGCATCGTACACTGAAGAAGCCGATGCCCGGCTTCGGCCATCCCTTCCACAAGCCCGACGATCCGCGGCCGCCACGCCTGTTTGGAGTAGCGGCGGAGTGCGGCGTTGGCGGTGGCTATATCGCGCTACTGCACCAGCTCGGCGAAGCCGTGGATGCCGGCTATGGCCGCCACCTGACGATCAACGCCACGGGCGCCATCGCCGCGCTGCTGCTGGAGATCGGCATGCCCGTTTCGATCATGCGCGGCATCGCCGTTGTCTCGCGTTCAGGGGGCTTGGCCGGGCATCTCGTGGAGGAACAGCAAACCCACGCCGCGCGCAAGATCTGGAAGCTCACGGAGGAGTGCATCCCCTACGAGGATCCGCCGACATAGCGTCTATGTCGCCGCCTTGCGGATGATCCGCCAACTGCCATGCGCGGCGGCGAGGAGCCAGCCTGCCTCATCCGTCACGCGCGCCTAGGCGAAGTGTCAACGGCGGAGTAAAATCAGGCCACTTGCGGCGTAGCGGCGGGGGGGGGGGG
>CANJXD010000258.1 GCA_947478535.1 Acetobacteraceae bacterium | reverse complement strand
CCGAATGGTCTCAAACTTGGGGCTGGACCCTGGCGAAGGTCGGCATAACATGTTGGACGCGGGCGCAGAAGGGACGGAGCGTGCCCCCGGGGCTTACCGCCACGCTTTCCCTGTTTCGTGGCGCCAGCCCCAGGCGCGAACTCTCCCCTCGGTGCCCGCAGTGAGGCATTGGAGAAGGACGTTTTCGCATGGCTGAAGCTGCCCGCATCCGCTCCCTCGAGGAACGGCACGCGACGCTCGAGGCGCGGATCGCTGAGGAGGGGGGAAGGCCCCGGCCGAACGATCTGGCGTTGTCCAAGCTGAAGCGAGACAAGCTTCGCCTGAAGGAAGAGATGGAAAAATTGAGGACGCGGCTGAACTGAGCCGCGGTCCGGAGCCCTCAGGAAAAGGGCGGAGGGGGGCGGGCAACCGCCCCCTTTTCGATTCAGGCCGTCGCGTCGTCCATCGGCAGGGGGGCGGGGATCGGCCCACCGCCGCTGCGTTCCACAGCGATGCCCACCGCCTCGTTCAGCGCCGTCTGCGTGCAGAGGCCCAGCGTCACCGGGTCCCGCGGCTTGATGTTGGGCGTGTTCGGGTGCGTCTTGTCCCGCACCTTCGCGATCGTCTCCTTCGTCGTGGCGAGGAGCTTGACGACCTGCGGGTCCGACAGCTGGGGATAGTTGCGCAGCAGCCATGCGATCGCGTCCGGACGTTCCGTGCGCTTGGCGACGGGGATGTAGCGCGCGCCCTTGCCGCGCTGCTTCGGCAGCGGGATGGACCGCTCGATGATCTGCAGGCGGGCTTCCGGCTTGCCCTCGCAGCGCGCGATTTCTTCGCGCGTCAGCTGGTCATTCGCCAAGGGGTCGTAGCCGACGATGCCCTGCGCCACCTCGCCATCGGCAATGGCCTGGACCTCGAGCGGGTGCATGCCGACGAAATCGGCGATCTGCTCGAAGGAGAGGGACGTCTTTTCGATGAGCCACACGGCGGTGGCCTTCGGCATCAGCGGCGTCTTCATTGTGGAACCCTTCGGTCTTTCGGGTCGGCGGTCGCTACCGGGGCGAGCGTCACCGCCCGCCGGGGCGCCCGCGCCTCGTCATGATCGGATATAGAGAGGGGGCGAGGCCGGGTCAAAGCCCGAGGCGAAGGAGAGCGACGATGATGGAAGAGGAAGGCCCGCGCCCCACGGGGCGCTTTCAGCCGCCGGTGATAGACCGTTGGGACGTGGACGAATTACGCTCCTATATCAAGGAGTTACAGGCTGAAATCGACCGCGCAGAGCGGGAGATCGGCAAGCGGAATGCACATCGGAACGCCGCCGATGCGTTCTTCCGCAAGCCCACGGGTGGCTGACCGGCATCGCGGAATAAAAAAGCCCCTCCCCACCGGGGAGGGGCCGTTGGCCGAGAAACCAGCCCTCGCCCCAACAGGGGAAGGGCCGCTTTTCAGGCCGCCTGCTGGGTGATGGCTTCCTGGTTCACCATGCGCGGAGCGCCGCCCTGGATGGCGATCCGGCGCGGCTTCAGGGCTTCCGGCACCACGCGGCGCAGCGCCACATGCAGCAGGCCGTTTTCGAGCTGCGCGCCTTCCACCACCATGTGGTCGGCCAGCGCGAAGCGGCGCTCGAAAGCCCGCCCGGCGATGCCGCGGTAGAGGACGCGCCCATTTTCCTGCGGGGCCTGCGCGGCCTTGCCGATGATGGCGAGCGTGTTCTCATGCGCGGTGACATCGATATCGTCCGGCCCGAAGCCGGCGACGGCCATGGTGAGGACATAGCTGTCCTCGGCCGTCTTCTCGATGTTGTAGGGGGGGTAGCTCGGACCGTCTGACGCCGCGCGGGCTGTCTCGGCCAAGCGAGCCATGCGGTCGAAGCCGATGGCGGTGCGGAAAAGTGGGGCGAAATCGAACGTGTTCATAGAAAGACCTCCTGCGGTAGCAAGGTCGTTGCACGATGGATCCCGTGGCGTGCCGGCCCCCGAAATCGGGCGACCAGGACCATCGGGTCCACGCCGCCGGCCCCGAATGGGCACCGTCGGCATCGCAGGAATTGGTCGGTCGGCCCCCTCGGTTCAAGGGGGCGCCACAAAGCGAAGCGGCGCGCCCCGGGGGGTGCCCGGAGCGCGCCGCGAAACGCCAGGAAATCCGCCCGTGAGGGAGGCTTCAGCCTGCCTTGCGGACGCCGATGCTCGCGAACTTCTTGTTGAACTTGGCGATCTGGCCGCCCGTGTCCATCACGCGCTGCTGGCCGGTCCAGGCCGGGTGGGATTTCGGGTCGATATCGAGCCGCATCGAATCCCCTTCCTTCCCGTAGCAGGACCGGGTGGTGAACACGGTGCCATCCGTCATGGTGATGGTGATCGTGTGGTAGTCGGGGTGGATGTCGGGCTTCATCGGTCCGCCGCTCATGCAACTGAGCCCGCCGAAGGTGACCGGCAGGCATTGGGGAAGGCGCCTATAGAGGAGGCTGCCCGGCCGCGCAACTGGCCGCGCGCATGACCAGGCCGTGCCCGGCGCGCCCCAGGGATGGATCACGGGCTTGATCACACCACCCCCCGGCCGCATAGCGGGGCGGAGAGCACGGCCAGAAGGCCAGAAGGCCAGAAGGCCAGAAAGAGAGGGTTCCACGCCATGCGCCTCCAGGGAAAAGCCACCATCGTCACCGGTGCGGCCTCCGGCTTCGGGGAGGGCATCGCGCGGCGCTACGCGGCCGAGGGGGCGAAGGTCATCGTCGCCGACATGAATCTGGACGGCGCGCGACGCGTCGCGGCGGAAATCGGCGGCATCGCCGCGGGCGGCGATGTGTCGCGGGAAGCCGATGTGCAGGCGCTGGTGGACCTCGCCGTCGCGGAATTCGGCGGACTCGACATCGTCGTGAACAATGCCGGCACCACGCATCGGAACAAGCCGATCCTGGAGGTGACGGAAGCGGAATTCGACCGCGTCTATGCGGTGAATGTGAAATCCATCTTCTGGATGGTGCGCGCCAGCGTGCCGGTGCTGAAGGCGCGCGGCGGCGGGTCCATCATCAATGTTTCCTCCACCGCGGGCATGCGGCCGCGGCCCGGGCTCACCTGGTACAATTCGACCAAGGGCGCGGTGAATACCGCGACCCTCGCGATGGCGCAGGAATTCGGCAAGGACAATATCCGCGTCAACGCCATCTGCCCGGTCATCAGCGCCACCGGGCTGTTGACCGAATTCATGGGCGGGCCGGATACGCCGGAAACCCGGGCGCGCTTCGTCGCCTCCATCCCGCTCGGGCGGATGTCCACGCCTGCCGATATCGCCAATGCCTGCGTCTGGCTCGGCGAGGATGCGTCGAGCTTCATCACCGGCGTGCTGCTGCCGGTCGATGGCGGGCGCTGCGCGTGAACGCGGCCTCCCCGACCGACGCGGCCCCCGCTGATCCTGGGCGGCCCTTGAACATCCTCAGCATCCAGTCCTGGGTCAGCTACGGGCATGTCGGCAATGCCTCCGCGGTCTTTCCCTTGCAGCGGCTGGGGGCGGAGGTCTGGGCGGTGAATACCGTGCAGTTCTCGAACCACACGGGGTATGGCGCCTGGCGCGGCAGCGTCTTCGGGCCGGAGCTGATCGCGGAGTTGGTGGAAGGCATTGCCGAACGCGGCGTGCTGCCGCGCTGCGATGCCGTGCTGTCCGGCTACATGGGCGCGGCGGAGATCGGCGAGGCGATCCTGTCCGCGGTGTCCCGCGTGAAGGTGGCGAACCCGGCGGCGATGTATTGCTGCGATCCCGTGATCGGCGATGTCGGCCGTGGCGTCTTCGTCCGCCCCGGCATTCCGGAGTTCATGCGCGACCGCGCCATTCCCGTGGCCGACATCATCACGCCCAACCAGTTCGAGCTGGAATGGCTCAGCGGCGGGCCGGTCACGACATTGGAGGAGGCGAAGCGCGCCATCACCGCCTTGCAGGCCCGCGGCCCGCGCTGCGTGCTGGTGACCAGCCTGCGGGTGGCGGACACTCCCGATGATGCGATGGACCTGCTGGCGGGGGAGGGCGGGTCTTTCTGGCGTGTCCGCACGCCGCTGCTGCCGGTCAATGTCAACGGTGCGGGGGATGCGATCGCCGCGCTGTTCCTGTTCCACCGGCTGCGCTGGGGGGAAGCCGCGGTGGCCCTGGCGGCGGCGGCCTCCTCCATCTTCGGGCTGCTGCGGCGGACGGCGGATGCCGGGAGCCGGGAGATCCTGACGGTCGCGGCGCAGGAAGAATTCGTCACGCCGAGCCGGGTTTTCCGGGCGCAGGGCTGCTGACGGGGATTCGTGAAACATGACAGTTCAGCAAAGTTTTGCGGTGCATTGGGGAGGCGGGGCTGGGCCAGTCCCGGCTTGCGCTGCCCCGCGATCCGGCTTGCGGGCCTTCCCGTGAAGGCTTGCCAAAGCCCATCACGACCTGATCCTCAGGCGTCACGGCGCTGGGTTGCGCGGTCGGCTTGTCGTATGAATTCTGAATGTACCCCCCTGGCGGGGATCGATACGATCATGTCAAACCAGTCATGATCCTCACGACTGGGAGAAGAGTGATTGGCCGAGATCTGGGAGGAATGGGGTAACCTCGCCTATCTGGGGGTCTTCCTCTGGGCGTTCCTGGAAGGGGAGACCTTTGTCATCGCTGCCGCCGCCGTCGGCGCGGCGACGGGCATCATCGACCCCCTCCTGCTGATGATCGCTGCCTGGACGGGGTCTTTCGCCGGGGATCAGTGCTGGTTCCTGCTCGGAAAGCATTTCGGGCCGCGGGTGCTGGCGCGAATGCCGAAGGCCAAGGCGCAGTTCGCCAAGGCCGCGGCGCTGCTGCACCGCTACGGCGCCTATTTCGTGCTGTCCTTCCGCTTCCTTTATGGCATCCGCAATGTGGCGGCGGCGGCCTGCGGCATGGCGGGGATGCGGTACCGCTATTTCGCAATACTGAACTTCATCGGCGCCGGGGTCTGGGCCGGCAGCTTCGTCGCGGCGGGCTGGTTCCTCGGCGGTCTGATCGGCGTGGACAATATCTTCTGGGCCATCGGCGCCATCGCCTTCAGCGTGCTCGGCTTCTTCGTCGTCCGCTGGTTGCTGCGCCGCCGCCGGGCCATCCGCGCCGGGCGCGTCGGTAGCGGAGCGCCCTTGGCCTAGCAGGCTGCGGAAATGGGGGACGGCTCGGCTGCACGGCGCCTTCCCGCGCAGAATGCGATGAATTTCGCGAGAATCCTGCCGGCCCCGGTGCTTTCAGAACAGGCGGCGATTGCCGATCGAGGCCGGGGCGGCGTCTGCCACCTGGCTGCCCGTGCGCGGCGTGGTGAACAGTGACCCTGTAGCCGCCAGGGGCGAGGAGGGGCCGGCCCCCGCCGTCTGGCCGCGCCAGGCGAGGGAGAAGTAGGCCGGCGCGGCGGGCGGCGGAGGCGGCACCGGGGTGCCGCGCGCCGCCATTGCTTGGCCAGAAGCCGGCGCCTGGCCAGTCACCTGCGCCTGGGCCGAAGCCGGCATCGGCCGGGTGGCCGTGGATGCGGCCATCGGGGCCGGGCCGCGCCCGGCGATCACGATCGGCGCGCCGCGATAGGCATCGAGCCCCCGCCCATTGAAGGGCGTGAAGGCGACAGGCGCTTGGGCCACCGCGCCGGGGCCTGGCTGGGCGGCGGCGCTGCTGGCGGCGGCCAGCAGCGTGGCCGGCGGCTCCGCGGAGGGCGCCTGCCGTTCGCGGGCCAGGACATTGGCGAGGCGCTGGCGATAGGCGGTGGCCAGGTCCGGCGTCTGTGAATGGTAGTGGCCCGAAGCCGTTGTCCAATCCCCGGCGCGGTTGCGCAGATTGGTCAGGAAGCGCGCGGAGTAGCGGGCATTGGCCAACGGGTCGAAGGCTTCCTCCAGATTGGCGAAGGCCTCCGGGTGGTGGCGCAGGTTGATCTGCATGCAGCCGACATCGATGGAGCGCATGCCGCCGGCCTGCAATTCCCGCACGGCGGCAATTGCTGCCTGGCGGGTAGGGAAAAAACTGCCGCGTCCTTCCGCGTTGATCGTCCAGGGCCAGGGGTCGAAGGCGCCCGTCTCCGGGTCCCGCCGCCCGGATTCGACGCGGCCGATCCCCAGCAGAAGCCGGTCGGGGATGCTGTACTCGGCCTCCGCCGCCGTGATGGCCGCCCGGCAGAGCGCATTTTGCGCCCGCACCGGCAGGGCGGTGGCCGCCACCATCATGGTGGCGAGGAGAGGGAGGAGGAGGCGGCGAATGCAGATCATGCCGCCGTCCTGGCAACCGCCATGCCAGGAAATCGCCGCTTAACCGCGCCGCTCGCTGTTCACAGGGCAGAAATCGACGGGGCGCAGGAACGGCACAGATCATCAACCGAGGTTCCGCTTTGATGCTGCGCGTCGCCGCTTCCGGCCTGCCCCTTCCGAGCCTCGCCGCCGCCCGTGCGCGCGGGGTGCGGGGGGATTTTGCCGGGATACTGGGTGGCACGGAGGCGCGGGAGAGCCCGGCGCCTGCTTCCGGCACCCATGCCGCCGGCGGGTTGCTCGCCATCCAGGGCGATGCCGGGGACCACCCACCGCCACGCCGCCGGCGCCGCCCGGTGGAGGAAGCGGCCGAGGCCGGCTTAGGCCTGCTGCGGCGCCTGCAATGCGGCCTGCTCGGTGCCGGGGGGCTTTCCCTCGGCATGCTGGAGGATGCGGCGGGGGAAGCCGAACGGCTCGCCGCCGAAAGCCCGGAGGCGAAGCGGCTCTGCGGGCCGATCGCGCTTCGTCTGCGCCTGGAACTGGCAAAGCTGTCCCTCGCCACCCCGGCATTCGCCCCCCGCAACACCGATGCCTGACGAAACGCCCACCCCCAACGACACTCCGGGATCGCCCTTCGGCGGCTCCGTTCCTCCGAAGACCGCGAGGCTCCGTCCGATGCGTATCCTGCTTGGCTCCAGTGATGGCGATACCGCCGGTCTTCGCGCCGCGATGACCGGTGGCGGCCGCTTCGTGGAGCGTGCGCCGAGCCTGGCCGAAACCGGCACCCTGGCCGAGCGGCACGGGCCCTTCGATGCGGTGGTGCTGGACGTCGCGGCGATTGGCGCGGAGGCGCTGCCGGTGCTGCGCGAGATCCGCCAGCGCGGTGAACAGGTGCCGGTGCTGGTGATGGCCGCGGCGCGCCCGGCGGCGGAGGAGGAGATGGCGCTGAACTGCGGCGCCGATGATGTGATCTCCGCCGGCATGGCGCCTGGCGTTGTCGTCGCGCGGGTGCAGGCGATGGTGCGGCGGACGGCGGCGCATGTGTCCTCCACCCTCATCTGCGGGAATGTGGAACTGGACCGGGACCGCCAGACGGTCTCGGTGGATGGCCGCCTTGTCGCCATCACCGGCCGCGAATTCGACGTGCTGGAGACGCTGCTGCTGCGGCGTTCCGCGCTGATGACGAAGGAGCGCTTCATGAGCCGCCTCTACGGCGATGAGGAAGGGCCGGACCTGCGCATCATCGATGTCTTCGTCTGCAAGCTGCGGCGCAAGCTGGCAGCGGCGGGTGCGGCGGAGATCGTCCGCACCGTCTGGGGTGTTGGCTACATGGCGGAAGAGCCGGGGCCGGCGGCCATTGCCGCGGCGCGCGCCCGGCACGCCACCGGCCAGCCCCGCGCGCGCCGTGCCCATCTGGTGCCCGTGGCCGGCTTCGGCCTGGTCGGCGCCTGAGCGACGCGACGGATAGCGGAAGCGACAGCGCATGGCCAAGCTCGGCAAGAACGCGACGATCGTCATCAAGCGCATCAGCGATGATGAGGGAGGCGGCCACCACGGTGGCGCCTGGAAGATCGCCTACGCGGATTTCGTGACTGCGATGATGGCGTTCTTCCTGCTGATGTGGCTGGTGAACGCGACGACGGAGGCGCAGCGCCGCGGCATCGCCGATTACTTCGCGCAGCCCAACGAACTCGCGCGCGGGCAGAGCGGGTCCGGCCAGCCCT
>CANJXD010000257.1 GCA_947478535.1 Acetobacteraceae bacterium | reverse complement strand
GCCGCCGCGCTTGCCGCGCCATTCCTCCGGCGTCAGCGTCGAAACCTCCCGCCCCGCGAGGCGGATGGAACCACCGATGCGCCCGCCCGACGGCAGCAGCCCCATGATGGCCAGGGCGGTGACGGATTTGCCGCAGCCGCTTTCGCCGACAACGGCGGTGGTGCGGCCGGGCTGGACGGCGAAGGAAATGCCATCCACCGCCCGCAGCAGGCCGCGATCCGTGGGGAAGGTGACGGTGACGTCGGTCAGTTCGAGGATCGGCCCGGCCATTACGCCTCCTCCGCCTGGGCTTGCGCGATGGCGGCCTGGATCACCGCGCGGTCGAAGACGCCGGGATGGTCCCGCTCCGCCAGGAAACGCCGGAAATGCCGGGTATAGCCGTGCCAGACGCGGTAGATGCGCCGCAATTCCGCCAGCGGGTCCGCGTGGTCATCGACGCGCAGGTCGAGATCGGGGAAGCCGCTGGTCGAGACCACCTGCAGCGCGCAGGATTGCCGGCCGCGTTTGTCGCCACCCGCCGCTTCCCCGGCTTCCATCGCCCGCATCAGCCGTTCCGCCAGCCCGACGCCTGCGCTGCCGAGAAAGGCATCCCGCGTCGCTTCGACGACAGCGGCGCCCGCCAGCATGTTGCCGGCGACGGAGACATCCGGCGCCGCCACATGGCCGCACCAGCCAATGCAATCCTGCCCGGTATGGGCAGCACTGCTGCCCTCGGCGGCCAGCACATGCGCCTGGCGCGTGGCGCGCCCGGCATCGGCGGCGATCAGCGCGGCGAGCGCCGGCCCCGGTGCTTCCCCGGCCCGCAGGCGGGCCAGCGCATCGGGGGCGATGAAAGGGTTCATCAGCGCCTGGGTGCAGGCGGCGCCGACGCCGGCTTCAAGCCGTGGGCATAGCGCACCCACGGCCAGGAAGCGGCTGGCGACGGCGACGCCGAGCGCGCCAGTCTCGGCACAGCGCGCGAGGATGGACCAGGTCATGGCCCGTCATGTGACACAGCATGCCGCGTGCGCAAGCCTGTTGAGCAGGCGAAAGGCGGCATCCGCATCATCGGCCTGCGTAGAACGCGGCCAGGGCTGCCTTTCCGGTGAGCAGCCCCCTGCGCTTCAGGCGGCGGCCCGGCCGCCCTGCGGCAGGGCGGCGATCTCCTCATCCGTGAGCGCAGCCGGGGCAAAGCGCAGGCGAATGCGGGTTTCCTCGACCGCCAGCACCGTGCCGGGCACGGCGCGGGGCAGGCCTTCGACGCGCAGCGAAATCGTCTCTCCTTGCTGGATCCCTGGCACCGGTTGCAGCGCCGCGCCGCCACGGGACAGGTCGATCAGAGTCACAGAAACAACGCCACCTGCCCGCTCCATTCGGGCCAGGCGCGGCACGACGTCCCGCCGTGCCTGGCGGCGATTCACAGCGCTGGTGGAAGACCGCAACGCCGCGACCAGCGCCTGGCGCATCGTCTCCATGCCGTCATTCACGCCACTCGCGCCTTCCCGCACCAGCGCGGCCTGCTGGCCGAGCGCAGCGCTGCCACTGGCGATGGCGTCGATCCGCTCCGCCATGCCGCGGGCGGACGCCGCGGTGCCGGAGACGACGCGAGCGATATCGCCGGTCGCCGCATCCTGCTGGCGGATCGCCTCCGCGATGCCCTGCGCGATGCCATCGAGTTCGGCGATGGTGGCGAGCATGGCGCGCACGGTTGCCGCCGCGGCTTCCGTCGCCTGGCCGACCTGCTGGATCTGGCGCGCGATCTCCTCCGTACTGCGGCTGGTCTGGCCGGCCAGTGCCTTCACCTCGCTCGCCACCACGGCGAAGCCCTTGCCCGCTTCACCCGCGCGGGCGGCCTCGATCGTCGCGTTGAGGGCGAGCAGGTTGGTCTGCCCCGCGATATCGCCGATCAGCCGCGCGACATCGCCGATCTGCACCACGGCCTGTTGCAGCCCGTCGATCGCGCGCGTGCCGGCCTGCGTTTCCCCCACCGCGCGGCGGGTCGCCTCGGTGGCGGCAGAGACCTGGCTGGTGATGCTGCGGATGCTGGCGCTGAGTTGTTCGGTCGCGGCGGCGCCAGTCTCGGCATCCTCGCGCATCGCGCAGGCGGCCGCGGCGACGGCGGCGCTGCTTTCCCCGGCCGCGGAGGCCCCTTCGCCCATGGCGCTGGCATGGCCATGCAACTGCGTCACTTCACCACCGATGCGGGAGACGGCGTCGCGCACCGCATCTTCCACCCGGTCCGCCATGCCGCGCAGCGAGGCCGCTTCCGCCGCATGGGCGGCAGCGCGTTCTTCCTCCTGCGCCGCGCGCAGGCGGACCGTTTCCTCTCCACGGTCGCGCAGCACGGCCAGCGCGCTGGCGATGGCGCCGACCTCATCGCTCCGGCCAAGGCCGGGGATGGTGACGCCGATCTCGCCCTTGGCGAGCCGCCCCATGGTACCGGTCAGGCGGCCAAGCGGGGCGATGACCTGGCGATGCATGCCGAAGCTGGCGAGCACGCCCGCGGACAGGGCAATGCCCCCGAGGACGAGCAGCGTGAGCCGGCCGAGATGCTCGCCATGCGCCTGCACTTCAGCGGTCAGCGCGGTCGAGGCCTGGGCCATCTCCGTCACCGCCTGCTGCAGGGCCTGGTTCACGGCGGTGCGGTTGGCGCGGTTGGCGGTGTAGTTGCCCTGGCGATCCGCGGCTTCGCCGCCCTCCGCCAAGGCGATGCGGGCCAGGTCTTCGCGGAAGCGGATGAACTCCGCCAGCGCCGCATCCAGCCGCGTGACCAGCGCATCACCGGGCATGGTCACCGCGCGCAGATCGCGGCGCAGTGTCTCGATCCGGGCAAGGTGGCGGCGCAGCCCCGCAGCGTAGCGTTCAATATCGGCGGGAGCGCGGCTCATGTAGAGGCCGCGGCTTTCCATCACCACCGCATAGACCTGGCCATCGAGTTCGGCCGCGATCCGGGCGCGGGAGGCGACCTGATCCATCTCGGCGACATCATTGTTGTAGTCCGTGACGACCGCCATGGTGGCGACGCCGCCCCCGACGCCGATCAGGGTGAGCACGAGAAGCGCCGCCTGGATGCGCGCCGCAATGCTGCCGAACAACCGTTTCATACGGTTCACTCCGTCGATGACGGGGTGAACCCTAAGGGCGACATGTTAAGAGGCTGTAGACGTTACAGCTTGACCCGCAACCAATTGGCGATCTCGCCCACCACGCCACGCCGGAAGGCGAGCACGCAGGCGACGAAGATCGCCCCCTGGATGACCAGCACCCAGGCGCCGAACTGCGCAAGATAGTTCTGCATCGTGACGATCACCGCCGCGCCGATGACCGGGCCGAAGACAGTGCCGAGGCCACCCACCAGGCTCATCAGCACCACCTCGCCAGACATGGTCCAGTGCACATCGGTCAGGGTGGCGATGTTGAAGACGAGGGCCTTGGTGCCGCCCGCCGCGCCGGCGATGCCGGCGGAAAGGACGAAGGCGAGAAGCTTGTAGTCATCCACGCGGTAGCCGAGGGAAATGGCGCGCGGCTCATTCTCCCGGATCGCCTTCAGCACCTGGCCGAAGGGGGAATGGACGATGCGGTGGATCAGCAGGAAGCCAACGAGGAACACGACGGCGACCAGCCAGTAGAGCGCGATATCCGGCGTCAGGTCGAAGATGCCGAGCAGCGTGCCGCGCGGGATGGCCTGGATGCCGTCCTCGCCGCCGGTGAAGGGGGCCTGGAGGGCGAAGAAGTAGACCATCTGCGCCAGCGCCAGCGTTATCATCGCGAAGTAGATGCCGGCGCGGCGGATGGCGAGCCAGCCGAAGGGCAGGCCAAAGGCCGCGCCCGCCAGTCCGCCCAGCACGATGGAGAATTCCGGCGGCACGCCCCAGGCCTTGGCCGCATAGCCCGTGACATAGGCGCCCATGCCGAAATAAGCGGCGTGGCCGAAGCTCAGCAGGCCGACATAGCCGATCAGCAGGTTGAAGGCGCAGGCGAACAGCGCGAAGCACAGCACCTTCATCAGGAAGACGGGATAGAGGAAGAAGGGCGCCACGCCGACGAAGGCCACCAGGGCCAGGAAGGCGATGGCCTGCGGGCGGGTGAAGCCCCAGAAGCCCTGGATATCGCTGCCCGGCCGGATGGCGGCGGAGGCGATGGTCTCTCCGGCCATGTCATGCCCTCCCGAACAGGCCGGCGGGCCGCGTCAGCAGCACGATGGCCATGATGACGAAGACAACGGTCTGCGACGCCTCCGAATAGAACACATCGGTCACGCCCTGCACGAAGCCGAGCATGAAGCCGGTGACGATGGAGCCCATGATGGAGCCCATGCCGCCGATGACGACCACGGCGAAGACGGTGATGATGAAGTTGGCGCCCATCGCCGGATGCACGGAATAGATTGGCGCCGCCAGCACGCCGGCGAGCGCTGCCAGCGCCACGCCCGCGCCATAGGTCAGCGTCATCATCAGGGGCACGTTGATGCCGAAGGCCTGCACGAGTTGCGGGCGTTCCGTCGCGGCGCGGAGGTAGCTGCCGATCTTCGTCTTCTCGATCACCAGCCAGGTGGCGAGGCAGATGGTGCTCGCCGCGATCAGCACCCAGACGCGATAGCCAGGCAGGAAGAAATCGCCAATCTCAAGGTCCAGCGCCTCAAACACCTTGGGCGGCTGGTAGCGTTGGCCGGAGGAGCCGAAGCTGTTGCGGAACAGACCCTCGATCACCAGCGCGCTGCCGAAGGTGAGCAGCAGGCCATACAGGTGGTCGAGCTTATAGAGCCGGGCGATCATCACCCGTTCCATCGCCATGCCGATGGCGCCCACGATCAGCGGCGCGATGATCAGCGCGCCCCAATAGCCGATGCCGAGCCAGGTCAGCATCATCCAGGCGGCGAAGGCACCCATCATGAACTGCGCGCCATGGGCGAAATTGATGACGTTCAGCATCCCGAAGATGACAGCGAGGCCGAGCGAGAGCAGCGCGTAGAAGGCGCCGTTGATCACGCCCAGGATGACCTGCGGCAGCACCAGTTGCAGTTCGAAAAGCAGGTCTTCCATGCGCGCGCCTCTCGCGGCCAGAGATCGGCGGGGGCGCGCGATGGCGCCCCCGCCGCAGGGTCTTACGAGCGGATGAGCGTGCAGGCGCCTTCGGTGATCGGGCGCCAGGCCTCATTCGCCGGGATGGTCGAGACGAGCTTGTAGTAGTCCCACGGCGCGCGGCTTTCGGCGGGGGACTTCACCTCGAACAGATAGGCCGGGTGGATCTTGCGGCCATCGGCGCGAACCGTGCCCTCGCCGAAGGCATCGTCGCTGGTCGGCATCGCCTTCATCTTGGCGGCGGCATCGGCGCCCGACGCCTTGGCGGCAGCCACGCCCATCTCCTTCACCGCCTTCAGGTAGTGCAGCACGCCGGAATAGCAGCCGGCCTGCACCATCGTGGGCTTCAGGTTGCCCGGCATGGCGCCGAGCCGGTTGGTGAAGGCACGGGTGCGGTCGTTCAGGTCCCAGTAGAAGCTGGCCGTCACGACGAGGCCCTGCGCCACTTCGAGGCCCAGCGAGTGGACATCGGAGATGAAGACCAGCAGCCCCGCGAGCTTCGTGCCACCCCGGGTGATGCGGAATTCCGCCGCCTGCTTGATGCAGTTGATGGTGTCACCGCCCGCATTCGCGAGGCCGATGACATTGGCGCGGGACCGCTGCGCCTGCTGGAGGAAGGAGGAGAAATCGGTCGTGCCCGGAAACGGCGTCCGAACGCCGCCCAGCACGCGCCCGCCGGCGGCGGTGATGAAGCCGGTTGTGTCGCGTTCCAGCGCGTGGCCGAAGGCGTAGTCCGCCGTGATGAAGAACCAGGTGCGGCCACCCGCCGCCACCATCGCGCCACCCGTGCCCTTGCCGAGCATGTAGGTGTCGTAGGTCCAATGGATCGTGTTCGGCGAGCAGGCGGAGCCCGTGAGATCGGACGTCGCGGCGCCGGAATTGATGAAGAGCTTGTTCTTCTCCCGCGTCAGCGTGTTGACCGCGAGGGCGACGGAAGACGTCGGCACATCGACGATCACATCGACGCCATCACGGTCATACCACTGGCGCGCGACGGTGGAGCCGACATCGGGGCGGTTCTGGTGGTCAGCCTGCACGACCTCGACATTGATGCCGGAGGCGGCGATGCCGGATTCCTGCACCGCGAGCCGCACCGCCTGGGTGGAGCCGGGGCCGGAGATGTCGCGATACAGCGCGGACTGGTCGTTCAGCACGCCGATCTTGATGGTGTTGGCGGCCTGCGCCTTGGCGCTGCGCCAGGGCAGCCCGCCGAGCGCCGGAAGGGCGGCGGCGCCGGTCAGAAGCGTGCGGCGGTCGATCGTCATCTTGGTGTTCTCCCCTAGGGTTTCGCAGTCCAGTGTCGCAGTCCACCCTGGGCGGCTTTTCAGACGCCCAGGTATTCGTGCAGGCGGCCGAGGCTGGAGGCGAGATCCTGGTTCGCCACCTCATCCACCACGCGCCCGTGTTCCATCACATAGTGCCGGTCCGCCACGGTCTGGGCGAAACGGAAATTCTGTTCCACCAGCAGCACGGTGAAGCCGCGCTGCTTGATGTCGCGGATCATCGCGCCGATCTGCTGGACGATGACGGGGGCGAGCCCCTCGCTGGGTTCATCCAGCAGCAGCAGCCGCGCGCCGGTCCGCAGGATGCGCGCGATGGCGAGCATCTGCTGTTCGCCGCCCGACAGCTTCGTGCCCTGGCTGCGCGCGCGTTCCTTCAGGTTCGGGAACAGCGCGTAGATCTCATCGAGCCCAAGGCCACCCGGCGCGATCACCGGCGGCAGCATCAGGTTTTCCGTCACGTCGAGCGAGGCGAAGATGCCGCGCTCCTCCGGGCAATAGGCGATGCCGGTGCGGGCGATGAGGTCGGAGCGCAGCCCGATCGTCTCCCGCCCCTCGAAGCGGATGGAGCCGGCGCGACGGCCGGTCAGCCCCATGATGGCGCGGAGCGTCGAGGTCTTGCCCGCGCCATTGCGGCCGAGCAGCGTGACCACCTCGCCCTGGCGGATATCGAGGTTGATGCCGTGCAGGATGTGGCTTTCGCCATACCAGGCTTCGAGGCCGCGGATTTCCAGCATGGCCGGAGGCGCCGCGGGGCGGTTCGTCATGGCACCGTCAGGCATGCTGCGTGCTTCCGGCGATGGAGGGATCGGTGCCGAGATAGGCGGCCTGCACATCCGGATTGCGCGACACCGTCGCGTAATCCCCCTGCGCCAGAACGCTGCCGCGCGCGAGCACGGTGATGGTGTCGCACAGCCCCTCGACGACCTTCAGATTGTGTTCCACCAGCAGCACGGTGCGCCCCTGCGCGACGCGGCGCACCAGCGTCACGATGCGGTCCACATCCTCATGCGTCATGCCCGCGGTCGGCTCATCGAGCAGCATCATCACGGGATCGAGCGCCAACGTCGTCGCGATCTCCAGCGCGCGCTTGCGGCCATAGGGCAGTTCGCCGGCGGCGCTGCGGGCGTAGCCGGTCAGGCCGACATCCTCCAGCAGCGCCATCGCACGGTCATCGAACTGTCGCAGCACCGATTCCGGGCGCCAGAAATCGAAGGAATTGCCGCGCGCCCGCTGCAGGGCGAGCCGCACATTCTCCAGCACCGTCAGATGCGCGAAGACGGCGGAGATCTGGAAGGACCGCACCAGGCCGAGCCGCGCCACATCGGCGGGCTGCATGGTGGTGATATCCCGCCCATCATAGCGGATGCTGCCGCGCGTCGGCGGCAGGAATTTCGTCAGCAGGTTGAAGCAGGTGGTCTTGCCGGCACCGTTGGGGCCGATCAGCCCATGGATGCTGCCGCGCTTGACCTGCAGGCGCACGTCGCTGACCGCGACGAACCCCCGGAACTCCTTGGTCAGCCCCTCGGTCTCGAGGATCGTGTCAGACACCCCCGGACGTCTCCCTTGAAAGCCCCTGGTTGCCGCGCTCGCCTTGTTCAACT
>CANJXD010000256.1 GCA_947478535.1 Acetobacteraceae bacterium | reverse complement strand
TCTATGGCCAGGTGGTGGAGGAAATCCGCTGCCCCGCCGCGAAGGCCTGGGTGGGCTCCATCCGCCGGCCGTGGATGCCGCTGTATTCGGGCGACCAGGTGGTGGAGGTCGTGGAGCGGCTTTGAGGCCTCGCTGATCCTCCCCCGCCAGCGCGGGGGAGGGAATTGCGACGCTATTCCTCGCGCTTGATTTCCAGCATCTTCGCGCCATGCAGGCGGATATCCGCGCATTCCTTGGCGAAGGCGGGCAGGTCCGCCGGCAGCATACGGCCGAACATCGTCACCGGCGTCCAGCCCAGCGGGCCAAAGACGCGGCCGCCATCGCCGTAGAACATGCCGATTTCCCAGAACTCATCCGCCAGGCCCTTCATCATGTTCGGACCCTGGTAGAACCACAGCACATCGCCCGGCGTCGGGATCACGGTCTGGTTTTCCGGCGGCAGGCTCTTCGGGTCGAAGGTCTGGTTCTCCGGCGGCAGGCCGATCATGATCTCCGGCCCCGCGAACATGGCGTGGAAGGAAAGCTGGCGGACCGGTGTCGCCAGTGCGCCCCAGATCGCGTCCACCGTCTTCGCGGCGAGCGTCTCATGCAGCTCGACGCGGCCGGAAACGCCGGCATCGACGAAGGTGAAGCGCAGCATGCGGGGCATGGTCATCTCCTGGTGTTGAAGGCCGCAGGATCAACCGGCGCGGCGCGCATGGTCAATGCCCGGGCGGCCCGAACGCAAAAGCCCCGCCACCGGCGTTCTTCGCCAGTGACGGGGCCAGTCTCCGGGTGGCGGCGGGCGTCTTGCCCGCACGGCCTCCGGTATCAGAAGCGGTAGCGGACCGAAGCGCCGACAACCCAGGGGTTGAGATCGGCTTCGCCGCGCACCGCGCCGCCATTCACCCGCACATCCGGGCTCATCGCGATGTACTTCACATCGACATTCGCCAGCCAGTTCGGCGCGATCTCGTAGTCCACGCCGACATTCAGGGCATAGCCCCAGCTGTTCTCGACATCGACGCGGGTGATGCCGGCGGAACGGCCGCCGCCCTCACCGTAGAACACGGTGTAGTTCAGGCCAGCGCCGAGATACGGGCTGACGCGGCTGGTCGGGAAGGGATGGTATTGCAGCGTCACCGTCGGCGGCAGCGCCCAGACGCGGCCGAGGTCGATAGTGCCGGAGCCGGGCACGTTGCGCACGGAGACGTCATGGCGGGAGGTCGCGGCGATGACGTTCACCGCGAAATTCGGCGTCATGAAATAGGTGAGATCGAGTTGCGGCGTCACCGCGTCGCTCGCATGCGGGGTGCCGCCGATCGAGGTGCTGCCACCATTGGCCGGCAGCACGCCGATGAGGCCGACGCCGAGCAGAATATCGCCCGCCTGCTTGCCGCGTGCATCCTGCGCGAGCGCCGGGGAGGCGGCGACCGCGAGTGCCATCGCGGCCGCGATCATCTTCACTTGCATAGCCTGAGCCTTTTTGTCCGCGGCGCGCCCCCTTGCGCAGCCGCTGCGACCTCTATCGGCCGAGGCCCGCGCCGCGTCCTTGATCCATGTCATGAACGCGAAACAGCCAGGTCATACCTTGCTGGAATGTCAGTATTTTTTCGTCATTCCGCCCGGATGTTCGCGTCGCGAACCACGCCTCTCCACCGCGCGATTTCCGCCTCCTGGAAGCGCCGGTATTCGGCCGGGCTGTTCCCGACCACATCGAAGCCGATGGCGTTGAGGCGCTGGACGTTCTCCGGGTGGCGCAGCGCATCGACCGTCGCCGCATGGACGCGCGCCAGCAGGGCTTCGGGCATGCCGGCGGGCGCCATGACCGCCTGCCAGGAGGTGACGACGAAATCTGAAAGACCCGCTTCCGCCGCTGTCGGCACATCGGGCAGGATTCGGTTGCGCACCTCGCTCGTCACGCAGATCGCGCGCAGCCTTCCGCCCTGGATATGCGCGGCGACGGTGCCGAGGTTCTGGAAGGAAAGCTGGACATTGCCCGCGATCAGGTCCGTGGCCGCCGCGGCGCCGCCCTGGTAGGGAACGTGGACGGGATCGGTATCCGTCCGCTGTTTGAACAATTCCATCGTCAGATGGTCGGAGGAGCCGACGCCGGAGGTGGAATAGCTGGTGCGGCCCTGGTTCGCCTTCAGCCAGGCCACCATCTCCGGCAGCGTGCGCACCGGCACCTTCTCCGCATTCACCACCAGGACATTGGGCGTGGTGACGGCCAGCGTGATGGGGGTGAGTTCGCGCAGCGGGTCGTAGCCCAGCGTCGGGCGCAGCGCGGTGTTGATGGCGAAGACGCCGATGGAGCCCACGAACAGCGTGTGGCCATCCGGTGCCGCGCGCACCACCTGGCGCGCCGCCACTTCCCCATTCGCGCCCGGCCGGTTCTCCGCCACCACGGGCTGGCCGATGATCTGGCCCATGCGGTTGGCGATGGATCGCGCGACGATGTCGGAAGGCCCGCCGGCCACGAAGGGCACCACGATGGTCACGGGCCGGCTTGGCCACTCCGCCCCCTGCGCCGCCCCTTGGGCATGGGCACCCCCCGGCAGCAGCGGCGTGGCGGCGAGCGTGGTCAGCAGCGTGCGGCGGCGCATGGATGTCTCTCCCGGTTGGTTGTTGCGGCGAGGATGCCGCGCTCCCGGCACTGGCGAAAGGCCGCCATGGGGGCGCGAGGTCGGCTTGCGAAGATTACGGCCTCATGTTGCAATGTTCACAATTCGGGGACGCCACCCCTGCGGCACCGCAACCATCGGACAGGACGTGCCATGACCGCCAGCCAGACGCCTCGCCTTCCCCGCCGTGCCCTGCTGGGCGCGGGCGGTGCCCTTCTGGCCGCCCCGGCGCTCGCGCAGGCGCCATGGCCCAACCGGCCGATCCGCCTGGTGGTGCCCTTTGGGCCCGGCGGGTCCACGGATGTGCTGGCGCGTCTGCTGACGGAACAGATGGCGCCCCGGCTCGGCCAGCCCTTCGTGCTGGAGAACCGGCCCGGCGCTGGCGCCACACTCGGCACCGGGGTCGTCGCGGATGCGGCGCCGGATGGGTATACGGTGCTGCTCTCCGCCATCAGCGCCTTTTCCGTCGGCAGCACGCTGTATCGCGGCCGCATCACCTGGGACCCCGTGCGCAGCTTCGCGCATGTCGGCATGATCCAGTCCGGCTACTACGCGCTGATGGCGAACAACAACGCGCCCTTCACCAACCCCGGCGAACTCGCCGCCGCCGCCCGCGCGCGGCCTGGCATCGCCTATTCCACCTCCGGCGTCGGGTCCCTGCCGCATCTGTTCATGCTGCGCTTCGCGCAGGTCGCGAACATCGAATTGCAGCACATCCCCTATCGCGGCGGCGCCCAGGCGGTGAATGACGTGGTGGCGGGCGTCGTGCCCGTCACCCTCGATGGCATCGCGAGTTCCGTGGGGCTGATGCGCACCGGGCAGATCAGGGGCATCGGCATCACCGGCCCCACGCGCCAGCCCCTGTTCCCGGACATGCCGACCTTCGTGGAACACGGCTTCGCCGGCCTGGTCGCCGAAGGCTGGGCCGGCATGGCGATGCCCGCCGCGACGCCCAAGCCCATCCAGGACCGCTTCGCCGCGGTGCTGAAGGAGGTCCTCGAACTGCCCTCCATCATCGAACGCTACCGCCAGCTGGCGATCGACCCCGGCACGCGCTTCGGCGCGGATGCGCAGGCCTTCGTGGCGCAGGAGGTCGAGACCTGGCGGCCGCTCGTCATCGCATCCGGCGCCACGGTGGATTGAGAACCATGCCCATCGCCGCGGAGCGTGTGGCCGCCTTCCAGGAATTGCTGGGCGGCCGCGCGGACCTCGCCTTCATCCCGCTCAGCACCGACCTTCACTACCTCTTCGGCATCGCGCGGGACATTCCGAAGTATGGCGTGACGCTGCATCCCGGGGATTGGCTGGAAGGCGCCTGGGTGGCGCCGGGCTTCCCGCCGGTGCTGGCCCTGCCGCGCATGACGGCGGAATTCGGCGGCCGCGGCGCGCCGGAGGGCACGGAACTGCGCGTGCTGGGGGATTGGGACGACCCCGCTGCGCTGGTGCGGGAAATCGTCGGAAAATTCCGCCTGCCCGCGAAGCCGCGCATCGCGGTCAGCGACCGCGCCCATGCCGACAGCGTGGTGAACATCCAGGCGCTGCTGCCGGATGCCGTCTTCTGTTCCGCCACGGCCATCATCCGCGAACTCCGCCTCATCAAATCCGATGAGGAGATCGCCCTGATGCGGGAGGCCGGGCGGAAGACCGAAGCCGCCTTCACGGAGATGCTACCAAAACTTCGCTTCGGCATGACCGAACTCGATGTGGTCGCCGAGATCGACTACCAGATGAAGCGGCAGGACAGCCTCGGCCCCACCTTCACCACCACGCTCTACAACAGCGGCCCGAACCACCCGCTGATGCTGGGGCGGCGGCTGGAATCCTGGAAGCGCAGGATCGAGACCCCGGTTTCCGTGCTGTTCGACTTCGGCGCCTCCCATGGCGGGCTCTGCTACGATTACGGGCGCACCGTGCATTTCGGCGAACCCTCCGCCGAACAGGTCAGGGTCCATGCCCTGGTGATCGAGGCCCAACGCGCCGGCATCGCCGCCCTGAAGGTGGGGGAGACCACCTGCGAGGAGGTGGACGCCATCGCGCGGAAGGTGATCGAGGATGCGGGCTATGGCCCGAATTTCCGCCATCGCCTGGGCCATGGCATCGGCTGGGACGTGCATGAACCCCCCTTCCTGACCAGGGGCGACACGACGGTGCTGCGGGAAGGCATGATGTTCACGGTGGAGCCCAGCATCCTCCAGCCCACCAGCTTCAGCGCGCGGACGGAGGATGTGGTGGTGGCCCGCCCCGGCGGCGGCGAACGCCTGACCGCCGGTTTCCAGGACCTGATCGTCGTCGATCGCTGAGCTACTTCCGGTTCTGCTTCCGCGCCGCTTCCCCCACCGCGTTCCCCGCCGCCGACAGCAGGGACAGGCGCCCGGGAAGGGCGGCGCGGATGGCGGGGCGGCGGTCCTTGTCCCGCTTCCAATGCTTGCGGTCCTTGCGGGTCATCCCACAGCCCAGGCAGAAGCCGGTTTCTTCATCATGGCGGCAGACATCGATGCAGGGGCTGGACATGGCCTCCGAGATGGGCGGCCGCCGTCTTGCCGCCAATCAACCTTCGCGTCATGAGGCGCGGTATCGTTACCTCCAGGGGGAACCGCCAGGCCATGGCCACTGACCTCGAGATCGCCCGCAAGGCGACGCTCCGCCCGATCCAGGACATCGCGGCCCGCGCCGGCATCCCGGTTGAGGCGCTGGAACCATACGGCAAGTACAAGGCGAAGATCGGCACCGGTTTCGTGGCGGAAGCCAGTGCCCGGCCGGCCGGCAAGCTCGTCCTCGTCACCGGCATCAGCCCGACCCCGGCGGGGGAGGGCAAGACCACCACCACGGTCGGGCTGGGCGATGCGCTGAACAGCCTCGGCACCAGGACGATGATCTGCCTGCGGGAGCCCTCGCTTGGCCCCTGCTTTGGAGTCAAAGGCGGGGCGACGGGTGGCGGCTATGCCCAGGTGCTGCCGATGGAGGACATCAACCTTCACTTCACCGGCGATTTCCACGCCATCACCAGTGCCAACAACCTGCTGGCGGCGATGGTGGACAACCACCTCTATTGGGGCAACGAGCTCGCGCTCGATCCGCGCCGCGTCACCTGGCGCCGCGCGATGGACATGAACGACCGGAACCTGCGGGACTGCGTCGTCGGCATGGGCGGCGCGAGCCAAGGCGTGGTGCGGGAGGATGGCTTCGACATCACCGTTGCCTCGGAAGTGATGGCCGTGTTCTGCCTGGCGCGGGACCTGGCGGACCTGCAGGAGCGGCTCGGCCGGATGATCGTCGGCCGCCGGCGGGACGGCACGGCGGTGACGGCGCGGGATGTGAAGGCGGATGGCGCCATGGCGGCGCTGCTGCGCGATGCGCTGTCGCCGAACCTGGTGCAGACCATCGAAGGCTCCCCCGCCCTGGTGCATGGCGGGCCCTTCGCGAATATCGCGCATGGCTGCAACAGCGTGGTCGCGACGCGGCTCGGCCTCGGGCTGGCCGATGTGGTGGTGACGGAAGCCGGCTTCGGGGCCGATCTCGGCGCGGAGAAGTTCTTCGACATCAAGTGCCGCCTCGCCGGGCTTGCGCCGGATGCCTGCGTCATCGTCGCCACGGTGCGCGCGCTGAAGATGCATGGCGGCGTCGCCAAATCCGAGCTGGGGCGTGAGGATGTGGCGGCGGTGGAGCGCGGCGCCGTCAACCTCGCCCGCCATGTCGAGAATGTGCACAAGTTCGGCGTGCCGGTGGTGGTGGCGCTGAACCGCTTCACCAGCGATACGGCGGCGGAGGTGGAGGCGGTGCGCGCGGCGATGGCGCGGCTCGATACCCAGGCCATTCTCTGCACGCATTGGAGCGACGGCGCGGCCGGCGCGCAGGACCTCGCGCGGGCGGTGCTGGCGCGGCTGGATGCAGGGGCCGCGCGCTTCGCACCGCTATACCCGGATGCGATGCCGCTGGCGGAGAAGCTGCACACCATCGCGCGGGAGATCTATCGCGCCGGGGATGTCGCCATTCCCGCCGCCGTCGCCCAGAAGCTGGCGCGGTGGGAGCAGGAAGGCTTCGGCCACCTGCCCGTCTGCGTCGCCAAGACGCAGTATTCCTTCAGCGCCGACCCCACCGCGCTCGGTGCGCCGTCGGGCCATGTTCTGCCGGTCCGCGATGTGCGGCTTTCCGCCGGTGCAGGCTTCGTCGTCGCTGTGTGCGGGGAGATCATGACCATGCCCGGCCTGCCGCGCCGTCCGGCGGCGGAGACGATCGGCCTCGATGCGGAAGGGCGGATCGAGGGTCTGTTCTGAACGCCACACGGCTTGCCGCCGCGGCCTGCTATTTGGTGCTGTCGTCCCGCAGCAGGCGGAGCAGGGAATCCGGGACGGGTTCGCTGAGCGCGGCATCATAGAGGCGGTTCAGCCCCTGCTGCAGCCAGCGGTCAAAGGCTTCATCGCCCGCTGAGGAGGGGCGGATGGTTGTTGCCGGCATCGGCGCCGGCCCGGCTTCCCCCTGCGGATGTGCGATCATGCTGTCCGAAGCGCCCGGGATGGCCGCTGGTTCCTTGGCGCCGCTGCCGCGCCGTCGGTTCGCGGTCATAGCCGGTCTCGCCGCCGGGCGCCGGTCAGGATGAAGGTGGTCAGCGCCTGGGCCAGGCAGTCATGCAGCGTATCCGCCACCGCGGTGCGCTGGGCGCGCGGCGCGCGTTCCAGGTCCAGCCGTTCCGTCTCCGCCCAGTGGCGCATGATGGCCCAGCGGCTGAACAACTGCGCGCCACTGGCCATGGCGACCAGCCTGAGCCGGTCCCGATAGGTCTCGACATCCGCATTGGCGCGGAAGAAGCGGGAGAATTGGGGGTCCATCAGCACGATGTCCGTCCGTTCCCCCCGCGCGTTGCGCAGGCGCACCACGGCATCCTGCACCGCCTCCACCATGTCATCGGCCGGCATGCCGCGGGCGGCTTCCACCGTGCCGAGCTGCCAGATGATGAGCTGGGGGCGGAAGCGCGGACCCTGTTCGGCGATGATGCGGGCGTGGTCCGCCGCGGTGGTGCCCCGCCCGCCATGCACCTGCACCGTGACCAGCCCGGGGGCCACGCGCGCGCCCAGCGTCCGTTCCAGGCGCTCCGGCCAGGTGGCGGCGGGGCCGGAGGTGCCGCCGGATTGCACGGTGGCGCTGCCGACGACGAGGATGCGGAGCTGCCCGGCGCCGAGGGCTGCGAAGGTGCCGGACAGCGGCGTCGCTTCCAGCGCTTCCGCTGGCGCGCCGCAGCCGGCCGTTTCCGCCCGCAAGGGGGCGGCTGCAAGGGTGAGGAGCATGGCAGTGAGCCAGGCTGTCACCAGACGGGGCATTCGGCGCGCCATGGGGGTCATGGGGTAGCGGTCCCGCTGGGGGTGGGCAAGCTTGTCTTCGA